>CAZCHG010000008.1:0-7013 GCA_964498465.1 uncultured archaeon
CCCCGGACCTTTCGCTTATCAGGCGAACGCTCTAACCAGGCTGAGCCACGGGCCCAAATTTTTAAACTCCTTTTTATATAAATCTAATTAACTTTTATAGTAGTTCAAAGCTGCAATAATTTTTAACATTAGAAGCTTTAAAAGGTTTTTCGTTCAAATCAAGAATCGTTAAAGTACTTTAGGAGTTGGTTTAACCAAAGCTCTCCCAATCTAAGGTTCTAAGCTTTAAATCTCTTCTTTTTCTCTCAAGAAACCTCTGTACAGTAGAGTGCTGAGCCCCCTCTATTAATTTAAATATCGCCTCTCTAGCTACAGAAACACTTTCAGCATCACCAATTATTGCTACTTCTTTATTTCCAACAATTACGTTTACCCCAAGCAATTCCTCTATTAATTTTCTCATTTTACCTTTCTTCCCTATTATTCTCCCCTTTATTCTCTGAAGATCTTCTTCATACTCTGATAAACTGATTACATCAAGGACCATCATTTCATCATCAACAAGCTTAAAAGCAACATCGGGACTGAATCCATAGCCTATTGCCTTTATAAATTCCTGTGCCCTTAAAAACCCTATAGGATCTTCACTTTCTATTTTAACAACCCCAGTTTCACTGCTTATGGATATCTTGCAGTTCGTTTTCTTTTCAAGCGTTTTCTTAATTTCTCCATTTTTTCCGATTAAAACACCAATTCTGTCCTCTGGAATTTTTAACTCCGTTTTGTTCATACAGAATACATTAGTTACCTAATCTTTTATAGCTTTCTGAAGCTCCACAGGATCCTTTTTTATTCCAAACTTAGAAAAAAATCTAACTACATTTTTTATATCTCTCTCAAGATATCTTTCAGAAAAAGGGTGATCCAACAAAACACTTTGGCTCATATCTATAAAATATGGTTCATCGTTGAATAACATAATATTATATTCGCTTAAATCCGCATGCACCAACTCAGCATCTTTATACAACTTCCTTATGTTTTCAACTATTTTATCAAAAAGCTTTTTCGGTTCTGTATACTCAGGTAGTCTAGATCCTATTTCAGCTAAAGTGGGTGCAGGAATTTCATCTTCTCCTATGAACTGCATTATCAAAACATTCTTTAAATACGCAATCGGCCTTGGAACATTCACTCCAGCCTCGTAAGCTCTTCTCAGATTTCTAAACTCTTTTTCAGTCCATATGAATATTAGCTCTTTTTTTGAGATCCTTCTCATGTCAAATCTTTTATCTCCAAAAAGATACTCATCCATTCTATAGAACTCGCTTGTTTCTATTCTGTAAATCTTTACTGCAAGAGGAATTTCTTCACCATCAAAGAATCCATCCGCATAGAAAACATTTGCTTCCTTTCCCGTGGATATAACCCCGCCCATAGCCTTTATTATGCCCTTAGCTGAAAGTTTATAAAGAGTTTTTAGAGTTCTAATATCAAGTACCTCAGCGTAAATTTTTCTATCTTCAGAGCTCTTTTCCTTTATTTTAAGCTTATCAAGATACTGATCTATTTCCTTTATTCTTTTCATAACTTTATCACTTTGGCTAGAACTTTAGATATCCTTTTCTTTCAAGCCATTCAACCTGGGGATTTGTATATCTCCATACTATGTCTGCTTTTTCATCTTGAAATGGCCAAGGTACTATTATGACTACATCTCCTTCTCTTATCCACACTTTTTTTCTCATTTTACCAGGAATTCTGGCCAATCTTTCTTTTCCATCCTCGCATCTGACTTTTACTCTACCAGCTCCCATTAAAGATTCAACTATAGCAAACATTTCGTTTTTACTTCTGTCTGGTAGTTTTACTCTGATTACCTCCTCGTCGCTCAGATTACCACCTCTCTAAATCTTTTTCTAGCATTTTCAAGCAGTTTATTGAGATAAAACGCCACGCTTCTCTTTAAATCTGCTGGATGTAGGTTTCCTGATTCGTAATCAGATGCCAATTCCTCAAAAGACCTGTATTCAATGTCTCCCCCGTACTTCGAATCTCTTTCAACTATCATCTTGCTAAATCTCGGAAAAATATGATACTTTGCTATTTGGATAACAGGATTATTTTCAAGTTGCTTTTGTGGGCAGAAAGCTTTTCTTATTTTTTCATTGATAACTTCTTCAGAATCTGTAACTGATATAAAGTTTCCTTTTGATGAGCTCATTTTTTCTCCATCTAAACCGACAAGAATTGGAGTGTGAATGCAAATTGGTGCTTTATAACCTAATTTTGGCAAATTCTCCCTAGCAAGCATGTGAATTTTTCTCTGATCGATTCCTCCAAGAGCCACATCCACTCCTAAGTGCGCAATATCGATAGCTTGCATTAAAGGGTAAATCATCTGAGATACTAGTGGGTTCTCTTTTCTTCTGCTTATTTCGTCCATGCTTCTCCTAGCTCTTTTTAATGTCGTAATTCTAGCCAATCTGTGAACATCCAGTATATACTTCTCACTGAGCTGAAACTCGCTTCCCAGCACAAACTTGGCGTCCTCGAGTCCTAGACTCTTAAATACTTTCATGTTCATTTCAGCTATCTTTCTGACTTCCTCAAGTGTTCCTTTTTCATTCAGATATGCATGAATATCCGCCAGAAGGATTACTACTTCAAATCCTGCCTCTTTTAAGTCAAGAAGTTTATTTATGGTCATCAGATGTCCAAGATGGATTTCTCCACTAGGTTCGTATCCAATGTAAACTTTTGGCGATTTTGTAGATTCTAGAAGGTCTTTCAGTTCATTTTCAGTAACAATCTCGACTGTGTTTCTGGAAATCAGATTGATTTTGTCTGTAATATTCACATTAGCTTAAAAAGCTTTGGAGTTTTAAAATTGTTATGCTTTAGTCCAAGCAAAAAATATATATATTACAGAACATATGTGTAAAATATGAGGAGAAATATGGGTAGGTTTAGAAGAAATAGATGGGGTTTTAGAGTTTTTAGAGGTTTTGGCTTTAGGTTTAGATTTAGACATGGTTGGAGGAGGTGACGTTCATGTTCTGGGGAAGAGGTTACAGATGGTGGTTTAGATTAACAGGATTACCTGGATGGATGAGATTTGGTTTCTATCCGCCATGGATGTATACCAGAGGTCCAGCGCCACCTTACGCTGAACCAAGCTTACCTCCCGAAGAGGAACTAAGAATGCTTGAAGAAGAAAAGCAAATGCTAGAAGATCAACTTGAGGAAATAAAAGCAAGAATAGAAGAGTTAAAGAGAAAATTAGGAAGATAACTGAATTTTTTACTTAATAATCTATTTTTTATCTTATTTTTTGATAAATTGCAACATTAAGCTGTTATTTAAGCTCAAATTTTTTAAAATACAGCATTTTAAGAATTAAACTTTCCAAGCAAGTTTTTTAATTTTATAAAATTAAAAATAGCGTTTTCTCATATCATTAGCTATATTTAGGTAAACCGAAAAATTTAAATAAATTAGGATAACCTAACTCATAATGATCCCTCTTACTGCCTTACCTTCAGGCTCACGTGGTAAAGTTGTTAAGATAATTGGCGGATTTGGCGCCCATAGAAACCTTGAAGAAATTGGTATAACTGTTGGAAAGGAAATTCTTGTTTTAAGAAATGATGGTGGTGCTATTCTCATATCTGTAAATGGTACAAAGTTTGTTATTGGTAGAGGTTTAGCAATGAAGGTGATGCTTGATGTTAAGCAGAAGGATTGAAGATTATTTGCAGACTATTTATGAACTCACTGCTGAAAAAGGTTACACCAGAATTAAGGAAATTGCTGAAAAACTTAAGGTTAAGCCTGCCAGTGTTTCGGAAATGATGCAAAAGCTTGCAAAGAAGGGTTATGTTATCTATGAGAAAAGATTATTCGTTGCTCTTACAGAAAAAGGTAAAAAAGTAGCGGAGGATATTAGAGAAAGAAGAGAAATACTGGTTAAATTCCTAGTTACAATAGGCGTTCCAAAGGAAATTGCTGAGGAAGATGCTTGCATAATAGAGCATGCTCTACATGTAGAGACCGTGAATCAACTCAGGAATTTCGTCAAATTTATAGAGAATTCTCCAGAAGTTAATCCAAAATGGTTGCAACACTTTAGAGAGTATTGTAAAACGGGAGTACACCCCTGCTTGAAGTCAAAAGTATGTAATTGATTTTAATTTAATGTAATTAATTTTATTTTTAATTTTATTTTTCTTTTAATTAAATTTTACTGGGCAAATTCAGCGAAAAATTACATGGGCAGTGTATAATATGGAGAAAAAAGGGAAAATAAGAGTTGCAATGGTCGGAAATCCAAACGTTGGAAAAACAGCGCTATTAAATGCAATAACTGGAGGAAGATTTGAAATTGGAAACTTTCCTGGAACTACTGTTGAAAAGAAGGAAGGTACAGCTGTCATAAATAATACAGCTGTTTATTTCATAGATTTGCCAGGTATATACAGTCTGCATGCCTACACAATAGATGAAAAAATTGCAAGAGACTACTTAGTAAATGAGAAACCCGATATTATTCTAAATGTCATAAATGCGGCCAATTTGGAAAGAAACCTGTATTTAACACTACAGTTGTGTGAACTAGGAATACCAATGGTTATAGCACTGAACATGATGGATGAAGCAAAAAAGATGGGCTTGGAAATAAATTCAAGAAAGCTTGAGGAGATACTAGGTGTACCAGTTGTTGAAACTGTTGCGATAGAGAAAATTGGGATCGATAGTTTAAAAGAAAAATTATTTCACGCAAAAGTCAGCCGTATCAAAGTTAAAGACGTAGATATAAGAAGTAGAATCAAAACAGCGAGTGAAATTGCATCAAAAGTTGTTACTAAAAAAGAAATTGTAAAAACCTGGGATGATATACTAGATGAAGTCTTTACGGACAAATACTTCGGTATTCCAATATTTCTAGCGTTCATGTGGATAGTTTTCAGGTTTACATACGATGTTGCCGCACCTTTGGTCACGCTAATAGACATTGGATTTTCTGAACTTTCATCAGCAGTCTTAAATTCGGGATTGCCTTTTTCCGATTTGATTGCTAATGGAATAATCACTGGAATTGGCAGTGTCCTCGTATTTATCCCAAATATTTCGTTTCTTTTTATAGCGCTCGCAATTCTTGAACTAAGCGGATATATGACCAGAGCTGTTTTCATACTCAATAAGATTATGCTCAAATTTGGATTAACTGGTAGATCCGTAATTCCACTAATAATAGGATTTGGATGTAATGTTCCAGCTGTAATGGCTACTAGGGGAATTGAAGACGATAAAGTTAGGCTTACTACAATTATAATAAATCCATTTATGTCCTGCAGCGCCAGGTTACCAATTTACGTTCTTTTTGCTGGAGCCTTCTTTGCTGGGTATGCTAGCTTGGTTATAATGTTTTTATACCTTTTTGGAGTTTGCGTAGCGCTTACATCAGCTCTCTTGATAAGAAAGACTGTTCTTCCAGGAGAAGCTAGCTTTATACTTGAAATACCTCCTTATAGAATTCCCAAAATAAAGTCTATACTTGATTTAACATGGATTAGAGTTAAGCACTTCTTAGTCAAAGCTGGAAGCATAATACTTGCAATGTCAGTGGTAGTCTGGTACATAACCACATATCCTGGCGGAAGCATAGAAACTAGCTATGCTGCAATGTTAGGTAAAATAGTTCAGCCGTTGTTTTCACCACTTGGATGGAAATGGGAGCTAGTTTTTGCTCTAATAACTGGATTCATAGCAAAGGAGGTCGTTGTAGAGACTTTGGGCATAATACTTGGAGATCTTTCAAAGCTAAGTACTTTAGCAACAGTACCACAAGCCCTAGGATTTCTTGTTTTCTCCCTACTTTATATACCATGTCTAGCTACCCTTGCAGTAATAAGAAGCGAAACTGGTAGCTGGAAATGGACAGCATTTGCGGTCGTATATGGATTTTCAGTCGCATATGTTCTTTCATTTATCTTAATAAACATACTGGGGTTGCTCATATGATTGAGCTCGCCGTCGCTGTGCTTTTCACTTTAACATCATTTTTTGAATTCTTCAGATCTCCAATGGATTCCTTTGTGCTAGCAGTAATTGCAGCTCTCTACTTTAAAGGTTGCTTTTCGAGAAGAGGTTCATACATAATCGTTGCATCCTTGCTTGCAGTCGTGTTTGCAATTCTGACAACCCTTGTGATTATTGCAAACTATGCAAACTCCTTGATACTTGGGGAAGAGTTTAAGTTTAAACTTGAACTAGGAATAATTGGATATCTTAGCTTAATTTTTCTGAAAAATAGGCACAGGTATGTTCAGGGCAAAATTGTATAAAAAGCAGGGCAACACAGTTATTTGTTTTCTCTGCTGGAACATGTGTAGAATAAAAAATGGAGAAAGTGGAAAATGCAAAGTAAGAATTAACAGAAACGGAGAGCTTTATACACTAACCTACGGGAACTTAAGTGCAATAGAGAGTAGACCAATTGAGATTAAGCCATTTTTCCATTTCAAGCCAGGTTCCACTAGCTTAACTTTTTCAACTTATTCATGTAATCTCAGTTGTCCTTGGTGTCAGAACTGGCATTTATCAAAAACTAAACCTCCAGAAAATTATAAGCTAATTCCTCCAGAGTATTTGGTTAATCTTGCAGAAAAACGCGGAGATTTGAGTCTCTGTGCAAGCTTCAACGAGCCAACACTGCTTTTTGAATACTTAATAGATTGCTTCAAGATTGCAAAAGAGAGAGATCTACTAAATACAATGGTTTCGAACGGATACCTCACGCCTAGAGCATTGAAGGAGCTAAGAAGTGCTGGTCTTGATGCAATAAACATGGACATAAAGGGCACAGACAAAACCTATGAGCAATACTGTGCTCCACCAAATGGTAAAAGTAAATACGTCTGGATCAGTGCAAGAAAAGCGGTCAAGCTTGGAATTCATCTTGAAATGATAAACTTAATCGTTACGGATGTGAATGATGATGAAGAATCCATAAGAAGCGTAATAGAAAATCACCTCAAATACGTTGGACCTCAAGTACCATTGCATTTTAC
>CAZCHG010000008.1:7113-28869 GCA_964498465.1 uncultured archaeon
GCGTAATAGAAAATCACCTCAAATACGTTGGACCTCAAGTACCATTGCATTTTACTAGATACTTTCCAGCCTATGAATTCTATAAACCCCCAACAAAAGTATCTATCCTTGAGAGAGCAGTAGAAATGGCAAGAAAAGAAGGAGTAGAATACGTTTACATCGGAAATGTGCCAGGTCATAAATATGAGCACACATATTGCCCTGAATGTGGAGAAGTTCTGATAAAGAGGTATTCGATGTATTTAGTAGAGAATAGAATAGAAAATGGAAAGTGTTGGAAGTGTGGCAAGGAAATTTACGGAGTATGGTGATCTCCTCTCATCACTATCGCAAGGGGCTCCACTGGAAGCCATTAGGGGAGGTTAGGGGGTGTATAGCACAGAGCTACACCCCCTTTCGAGCTTGTCCACCACAACCTCTTACCGCAGATGTCCGCGGTTCTCGTTCCGAACTTGCATTAACTTCGGAGTATAAAAATTAATTACCTCCAACCTCCTCCTCCCACCTCTCCTAATTCATCTCCTCCCTAACGGACGAGGTCTTCTTAGCAACTGGAGGTAAACTTTTATTCTGAAAGATTTTTAATCTTAGAATATTTCTCAAACTAAAAAACGGTGCAAAGTTCCATGGAGAAATCTAGGCAAAATCTGTGTGTGCTTTTACTATTAATCACAATGCTCATATGGGCAGGATCTTTTATCGCAATAAAGATAAGTTTACTTGAGTTAAAGCCTTGTAACTTAGCTTTTTACAGATTTGCAATAGCCACTCCACTGCTTTTGCTATTTATTTACGCAAGCGGAAAACTTCAGCTTCCTAACAGAAAGGATATCCCAGCCATACTACTGCTAGCGTTGACTGGAGTTACAATGCTTTACATAGTCCAATTCATTGCACTAATGTACACCACTGCAACTAACTCATCAATACTGATAAACACATCAGCGATTTTTGTCGCACTTATGTCAATCTTTGCAGGAGAGTCTTTAACAAAAACAAAGATTCTTGGACTATTTATATCATTTATTGGAATAATGCTAATATTTTCTAACGGAAAAATCGAATTTTTCACAAGCAAAACATTCCTAGGAGATATATTAATGATATTCGACGGTTTTCTCTGGGCAATATACACCGTTATTGGAAAAAATATGTTAAAAAGATATAATCCATACAGTTTAACTTTTTATGCTTTTTTAGCTGGTACAATTATGCTTTTCCCATTTGCAGCTGCAGAGGGTATTGCTAATATTACCTCCCTTAAACTTAGCACGTGGATTTCAGTTTTGTATCTTTCAGTACTGTGCTCGGTTGTTGCTTATATAATATGGTACTATGCACTAACGGTGATGGATGCAACAAAAGTAGCTGTTTTTGTATATATTATTCCACTATTCACAGCCATAATGGCTTTTATAATACTTAAGGAGCAAATAACTCAATATACAGCGCTTGGAGGTTTGCTTATAATGCTTGGCGTATATTTAGTTGAAAGATCGTGAACTTAAACTTAAGAATTAAAACTTTTTTAAACAGATATGCAACCCTAGCTTACTTTTTAGCCATGCACTCCTCCCATAAACCTTTTCCTTTCTCCAGCGCATGACTTTGGTATTTCAGGTACTCAAGTTTCTTTTCAAAGATCCTTTCCTCGTAAACCCTTGCATAACCTCTTTTTATTAGCTCAGCTGTGAAATCAGTTGTTTCATTGGGATAGTATACATAAGCTAGTAGTCTTCCATAGTAACCTCTAAACCCAGCCAGTTTATCAAATTCAATGTAAACGTATTTCCCTTCAATATTTGATTTTGTAAAGTTCTTCGCTTTAAGACCCCATTCTGCCAAGCAAGTTAAATTCGTTATGGCGTCATACTCATATAACCTATTTTTTTCTGCTTTAGTTTCTGGAGTATCCACTCCAAGAAATCTTACTCTCTCGACTGATCCATCCGGAAATTTTACATCGGCCGTATCTCCATCTATAACTTTAACCACTAGAACCTTGTACTTTACACCGAACTCAAACTTTGATTTTGTCGCAGTAGGTAGCGGAATTTGCTCCTTTGGAAGGGTGGGTATTTTTGTCTTATCGATTTGGATTTTCGCACATCCTACAAGTAGCAAAACTGCTGCCAATACAATCGTTATACATATCCTTCCCTTATTCATGATTCTCACCGAAATTTCCTGCAATTTTCCTAAGAATAAATTTTTATTGCAAAATGCTGTCTAGAGTGTATGAACGCAAAAGAAATCTGTTGTAAAATTTGCCATGTAACCTTTGGATTTCTAACAGTTTTATCATCAAAAATTTGCATTACTTTACCTTTGGTCTTTCTGGCAACATTTATTCTTTACGAAATGGATGAGGAGTGGAACATTGGAGATCACGCTATTGAAGAGCTTAGAGAGTACGGTACTGGGCTCGCTTTAGGTTTAATATGGATTCTAGAGTTCTCAAAGTACTTATTTTTCTGAAATTCCATTCAAAAGACTTATTATTAATGATTCTGGTGTAATTCCCTTCTCATTACATATCCTTTCCAATTTATTAAAAACATCAATAGGTAGCTCTAACACTAACTTCTTAGTCCTTTCAGTTAATTCTTGTCCTTTAAATTTAAGAGTCCAAACTACTCCAGTATCTCCTTTCATTTCACAAATTTCAATTAAATACGTTGATTCTGGTTTTACAACAATGTCAAATTTTATTTTTTCTTCCTCACCCGGACTTAAACCTGAAAATCTAATTTCACTCAATTTTATCCTCTTTTTCTTAACTTTAAATTTTAGAAACCCTATTTTCTTTTCAACCTCAACAGGTTTATCAAACAATTCATACAAACTAATTTCAAGATAATTTGAAAGTAAATCTTCTATATCATCGCTTTCTGTATCAGCTCCTATATTAACGTCTCCTGCATTACGTAAATAAAGAATTAATCTCCCATCATCAGCTATCATCGGTTTGTAAATCAGCTTTTTTCTTTTTCCAATTCTTCTTTTTCTTCTTTCTATTTCCATTTCTCTTTTGGCTGAAGATCTGCCAAAACCGTAACCCCATATAGCTGACGACGGGTGTATCATTAAAAGTAATTAAAAACTAAAGACTTTAAAACGGTTTTTATAAAACTATCTTTTCATTTTTTTTCCTAAACAACCATAAGTTTGTCCCGTTTTACTAATTTTTAAAATCTTGTAGAATTTATTACTGTATTTTTATAGAGACCCCAATTCTTAACAAACAAAAGGGATTTTATCTAAAAACAAATACTGGCATAATATGATTTTCCAATTTAGAGGCTAATTTTTTAAATCAAGGGTTAAAGTCTACTAATTTTACCCAGAAACATTAGGACTACTTTCCAAATAAAGCAATTCAAAAACAAAAACAAAACTAATAATTGTAACGCTTTTGTTAGTGGTAGAAATAATTTCCAGTGCGGGGGGAGGGATTTGAACCCTCGAACCCCTACGGGACGGGACCCTCAATCCCGCGCCTTTTCCTGACTCGGCAACCCCCGCAGAGATTAACTGCCCAAAACTTGATTCAACAGACTAAAAATAAATTACCTTTGAATTTTTAAAACATTTTTCCCCTTCACTTGAGTACCATACTGAATGTTACTAAGAACTACCAGACCAAAACTGGGTCATTTTAAATTTCTATTTTAAAAATTTGCTGTTCAACTCTATTGATGGATGTAAAATAGTTTTTAAAGCAAATTGTCCATTTTTATTAATTTTTTATCAATTATTAAATAAAATTAAAAAAATGTAACATTTAAAAAGTATTTAAAATTTTTTAGTTATAAGCACTAGGTATATTTTTAGTTGCAAATAAAGGGGGAGCCTAAATGGAGGAAAAACTGCCTGAAGAATTAAAGAAGTGGCTTGAGGAAAAAAAGAGCAAATTATCAGAGTATGAAATCGTAGAAATGTTCATAAAAGGTAAAGATAGAATAACAGTAAAAGTAAAAGAGAAAGATCTTACTGGACCAGAAATGTCAGAGTTAAAGGATAGAGGATTAGCTTTCTACCTAGAACCACCAGGATACGTATATGTATACAAGAAGGATTAACTACTAAAGTTTTAATTTAGATTTTTTTAATTTACTCCATTTTTTTAGCTTTTGTTTCCTTAACAATTTGCTGCCAAAAACCATTCTCAAAACTTGAAAATAATAGCCATCTATAGCCATTTTAATTATATCTATCCTTGGCATCCCCAGTATTGATTCTAACTTCTCGACTTTTTCGTAATCAATAATGCTTGAAATCATTGGATCACCGTACTTTCTAAAGATGTTTCTTTTCCATTTTCTGACCTCATCAAAGTCTATTAAACCGCTGCAGCCAATTTCTTTCATTAAAAACACCGCTCAATCTTTTTTCAATTACTAGTTATGCTTATTTTTCACTGGTATTAAATCAAGCCGATCAAAGATATAAATCTGGTTAAAACAGCGAAAATTGATTTCATTCCACTTCACTTTCGTGCCAGTATTTTTCTAAAATGCAAAAATAATATCCTTCTTTTACTTTATACATAAAATTTATTATTCTTTATTTAATACATTAAAAGTATGAGAGTTTTGCTTATAACTGCTTTGCTTCTTGCGATAAGCTTTACTGCCTGCATAACCTTAAAAAGCGATAAAAGTGAGCTCATACCATGCTCCTCAAATGTGTGTAAGATCTCCATTGAGGATTTGCCAAACAATATGGCTATACTAGAAAACTTTGATTTAAGTTATTTCAGTAGCTACATAAATTTTTTAAAAATAAATTCCTGCTGTAGCGCTCAAGGTTTAATAGCTAAGTATTCAATAGTTAACGGGTCAATAAAAATAGATAATGTATGTTATTATTCAGTTTTCATATTTACCGACAAGGAAATAGCTGAAAGAAAATTTAAGTCAATATACAAACTATACTCCGAATCTGGATTGAACTTGGAAAACTTTGGAGAGGAATTTGAAGTAAAAATTGGCAGTAAAAGATTAAAATTTGTAAAATTTATAAACTCAATGATTATTTTAATTTCCGAGAATGAAGAAATGATAAACAATGTTAAAAAAATTTTGATAAAAAAATTAACGACTAAGTATTAATTCAACTTTGTCTGACGCTAAATTTCCTCCCAAATCTTTAGCATAAGCCACTAATGCTATTAATATAGGCCTATTTTCAATTATTTCCGATCTATAACCCAGCAGTTCGTACAGGTGACTAAAATTAATCGATAGCTTCCACATTTCATCTTCTACACCAGCAGAACCGAGATTTATTATTCTCTTAGGATTGTCCTTCCTATATGCCAGAATGTAAACTTCTGATATACCTCTGTTATCCTTGGCACAAATCTTAATATCTCTAATTCCACTAACAACTTCTCCAGTTTTTGGTTCAATTATTTTCACAACTGGCGGAGTTACATCCTCCGATTTGCTTGGTTCCACTATTATTTCTATTGATTTTACTCTCCCGCAAAATCCCTTTACATCACAGGCTACGGCAGATATTATCTGATATTGCATTTCATAAAACCATGGTTCTCTTAGAAAGACTACGGTCTCATAAGGTTCACTGTAACTTACGCTTGGTCTTGTATTTCCTCCCCAGTTCCACCACCAGATCTTGGATGGATTTGTTTCACATGGATTTACGTATTTTGGCCAGCTGTTAATGTTGTCTAAACTGCCCCATTTAACATAAGCCACATCATAGTCACCTTTTTTAACAATAGCTTCCACAATTATGGTTGTTTCTGATGGATAACTTCCTCTGATAAGTTCTGTTTCACCACAGATTTTTATTGCTGAATATTTTGGATACACCGGTCCAATAGCTTTTTTTATTATTATCTTCTCTATAATTGGCCTTCTAACTTTATTTTTGACCAATATTTTTATACATTTCTCAGCTCTCTGATAATCGTTGTCGTATGCAACAAATTTAACCCTGTGATATCCCAATTCATCTCCACTAAACTTTGTCTGGAATTTCAAAATACAGTCTCTGTCGTTAAAGCTTTTTGCAAAGATTCTTTTACCATCGATCCAAATTTCTCCAGCTATGATCCTTTTATCGTCCACAAGTCTGGCCTTAAACTCATATGGCCATCCTTTTTCCGCTACATCACTAGAAAGAACAATTATTTCTGGTTTTAAATTCCTCGTCAAACCTTTAACTCTTATTTTGATTTTATCTTCCGCATTGCCAATTCCATATGCAATTGCTCTGACCTCATGCAAACCATCTGATTTAAAAACGTACCAAGAGTAAAATGCATACAACTTTCTATAAATTTCTGCAATCTTTTCTGTACTCATTCTAACAACAGCTTGTCCTTTTGCATTGATCAGTAAAACTCCAGGTTCAGTTAAAAAGAGTTTGATCGTTCTCTTTACATGGAATATTTCTTCAACGTATCTCGATTTCAATACTACGCTTGATATAACGTTAGATATTTTTCTGGAAACATAATCAGGCTTCTGTATGAATTTTACCCTTAGCTTGTAGCTTACTTTAATTTTATCTTTAACTGTACCGTTAGCCCAAGATGTTCTGTGTGTAAATGCTACCCCCCATGGTCCCAATTCAACCCATGGAGTTTGATCAGCATAATTTACCTTCACGTAAAGGTTCACTCGGTAAAAAGTATAACCTTTTAAGCACTTACCATTAACGCAAATCTCTGATAAACCGTTTGGAATTATTCTTGCCTTGAAACTAATCGAATTTGATGTTATTCTTTTTAAACCATAGGTTTCGAACTGCACCCCTCCTAAGACATAAAATATCTTTCCCCTCAAAGCATTGAATCCTACGCCTATCATGTATCCAGCATTTGCTTTTACATAGCCCTCAATTTCAACAGGTCTGCTTGTAGAGTAAATCACTCCTTCTTTCCATAAATGCCAGTATTTGCTCCAAGATGGGTAGTCATAAAAACAGAAACCAAAGCAAGTCCTGTATGATCTTTCCAGTTGCTTTGATGATTCAATTTCTTTAATTTTTACAATATTATCCAATTTTCTAATTATTAAATCCGGCTTTATTTGTAATTTGTAAACTCCCGGAAATAATGCTATCGTTCTTATTCCAACAACTTCAAATTGATCTGTCCCAGGTGTAGGTTCAGAAGAGATTAAATAATCTATCTTAGCAACGCAGGGTCTATTGAACTTAAACAAACCAAACTCTGCGCTAATCCATTCAGATTTTCCATGAACTATAACTTTCCTGCCAGAAGGTAAAGTTACAATTACGTTTTCAGTCCCAACCTCTTGAATTGCATGCGCCTCCATTTTCCAGCTAAATGCCCCGTTTTCACTTTTAATTTCAATTTTATGCTTTCCCTGACCCAGCACAAGTTTCAAGTCCCTTGATGGTTTGTTTGGATTCAAATCAAACCTAGACACAACTTTACCATCAATTATAACTTCAACACCCTCAGCAACAGTAGCATAGCTTATGGGATCAAAAGATATCCCACCGCAACCCAAAGGTGCTCCTTCAATTTTTATAGGATAGAAACTTATCCTCATAACATCAAGAGCTTTTATTTCTACTTCCTTAGTCACAGGAGGAACTCCTTTTTCCCATTCCCACATGTCCATTGAAACTGTTTTTCCAAAACCAATTGTTCCAAGATTCAGATTCTGAATAAGCTTTCCTGAGCTGTATATTTCTATTTTCGTATCAAAAATCAGCAGGAAATAATACTTTAACTCAGAATCAAGTTTCCAACAGACAGGTTTAAACTTTATCCTCAGATTTTCCAAAGGTACTGAATTTTCCGGAACTTGCCAGCCGTATATGTAAGTATATTTTATAGCATTACTACTTTTAGAAATTGAGTAGTGTATAAGTCTTGGCCTAGCCTTACCGTAGACTATGCCAAACTTAAAGATTAACTCGGACTTACATGGCAAATCTAGCTCAAATTTAATACCTTTGCTATTTGAATATCCTCTTTTAAAAATACTTTCAAAGAAGTTCGACGCCGGTATTTTCTTTACTTCAATTCTCATCTTTCCAGAAAAGCTGAAAATCTTTGGAACATAAATTTCCTTTCCAAAGAACCAACCAGTACTTATGAACTTCCTGTCCATCATCTTTGCTTTAATCCCATTTATTTTCACATTATCGACAAAAACATCTATTTTATCGGTTCCCTTAGATATGACAACTATTTCAGGATCTCCTACAAAAAACTGCTCTTTCTTTGTTGGCGAATATATCTTAACATCTACAACTTTTAATAATGCGAATCTTACAGAATCTAGACCAGTCTGATTTTTTAAATCAACTGCTTTTACTATAAGAGTGTAATTTCCAGGCGATACTTCAATTGTTTTCTCGTACTTATATTTCTTTACCGAATTTAACCTTATTCTGTCAATTACTTCCGAATTAAGAATAACTTCAATATATTTTATACCCCTGTCATCTCTCACTACAGCCACTATGCTTAAATTGTGATGTATGACTGAGTTGTTAAACGGGTAAACGATTTTAACCTTGGGTGGCTTATCTTCTTCAACTCTTATTACTACAGTATCTGTAACATTGAAATATCTATTTGATGCAAGAGCGGAAATCACGTAAATTCCTTTTTCTAGCGTTACATTGTAGTTAATTGTACTATAAGAGTCTGTAATGATTCTACTTAAGACTGTTTCATTATTTATGTATAAATTAATTTTACTTGCTCCAGTAACCACAATTTTTATAGGAATTGTTGTGTTTTCAAGAAAAACTGATCCATCCTTGGGATGTATGATTCTTACAGAAATGTTAAGGTATTTTCTTACCTCATCGAATCTTATCACTTCAGAAGATACTTTCCCAGATAAATCCCTCACGTATATTGTCACATAAGCAATTTGTTCAAGTGATTTCTTTGGTATTAGAAATGTACACGTATAGGCCGATAGTTTATCTAAGATTTCACCTTTCACTTCATTTTTCTCAAACGCTTTTATTTCATCATTTAAATTCTTTATGAAGCTCCTGTAATCTAAGTTTAACTGCTCCATTGTTTTTTTGAGGAGGTTGACATTAATTATGCTTTTATTTTCCATTTTATAATCAGATTCAACGACTTCTGTGTAATAGATGCCAACATCATCGCATGTCAAGTATGTAACCAATACGTAGTCATCCAGAACTTCCATTTTTAGTATCTTTATCATAGGATAGTTCTTATCAGAGTATATCTTGAATTGCTCAGCGAAAACTCCATAAAAGATTTCCTTATTATTTATAATTAACTTAACTTCAATCATACCGTCATAATTTCTATCCTTTACGTTATTTACGGTTATTTTTTCCCACGTACTCCACAAACCATCTCCATTTTCATCTCTAAGGTTTACAAGCTCACCATCAATAAATAATTTAATTTTATCAAGTTTAATTGGATGTGCTGGATTTACAATCTCCATTTTTTCATTTTCCAGTTTTATATACTTTTCTAAGCTTTTGCTAATTTCCAGCATTTTCCGATGTTCAGATTCCAGTGTTAAAGCTACCGTAAATCCCATTGCAACTGTTACAGCTAACAGAAGTATTGCAGCTATAAGGGTTGATATCCCTCTCATACACTATGAATTCATAATTAAGATGTATATAAGTATACCGCAATACATATATACATACTGAGCCAAGAATACAGGGGGTACATATGGACATGACCATCTGGGCTACTACCAGTCTTGAGCAGATCCAAGCCGTCATTGATAGACTGATCCTGATCGTTCAGGCAATAGCAACAGGAATTTGCACTTTAATGATAATGTTTGGTGCTCTGGAATGGAAACTAGGAGGAGGAGATCCAGAAAAAATTAGAAATGGAAAAAGGAAAATTATGTATGCCGCGCTTGGATATATAGTAATCCTAATGGCTCCTTACTTAACAAAAGTGTTTAAATGGATAGCTACTGGAGAGTGGAGCTAACTTTTTACATTTTTTTCACTTTTTTATTGTATTTAAAAGCCAAAAGGTTTCAAAGTCCTTAACTTGATTAAATAAAACCATACAAAAACTTGCAAACAAAAATGGTTGTTATTATCGATAGAAATAGTAGTACAGGAGGAATTAACCTCAAGTCACCTTTAGCTGCTCCCCATCCAGTCGATATAGCAACTGAAAGCATAATAATTGTGTCAGCTATGTAATCTTTTATTTTTTCGACCTTAATTGAAAATAAACTGCAATCAACCATTCTTTCAAAAACTGGTAAAAGTTTAGATGAGATTATGAATGAAATAAAAATGAAAACAATAAAGATTACAATCATAGCTATACCATGCATTCTAATTATCGAATCTCTCTCCTTTCTAAACATGTTTAGCCTTGACATTTCGTTAAGATATCCAAGCAAAACATCTTTCAAATACCCTATTATACACGTTTTTGATAGAATCCTCGCCAAAATCCTCAGATCTTCGTTTTTTGACTTATTCTCCAATTCAAGAAAAACTTTGTTGCAAGGATATCCCATTCTCAGCTTTTCCGTAGTACTTTCCAAATATTTCTTTATGAATTTAGATTCATCTTTCAAAGCAAGTTTCAAAGCTATACATTTATCCTTTCCAGCCTCAAGATATCCAAGAACTTTTGAAATGTACGTAACTAAACTCCTGCTTATTCTCGAATCCTCAATGAACGATTTTATAGTAAAAAAAGACGAAATTGAGGAAAATAACAGAACAAATAACAAAAAGATTAAACGTTTCATCTCTTCCGACTGAAAGTTAATCATTAAAGTTATAAATGGAAAAACCAAGAGTAAAACTGGCTTTATTTTTTCGAAGTCACTTGTTTTCTCAGGACTTAATGAGTAAAGTGCAAAACATAAAATTGCTCCGACAATAATCATCAAAATATATGTAATTTCAAATGGAACCATTATTCCACTTACTGATTTAGTTATATTTATGCAAAAGAGTAGCACTGGTAATACTATAGCCAATACAATATAAGAATCCAGCATTACACTTAATTTCTCCAGGTAACTTTGCATCCACACTTTTCTTTCTACTTCTATGTCCTTCAGTCTGTCTTCAATGTATCTGCTCAAATTTCCACCTGATTCCAGCAAACCAACAATTCCTCTAAGTATATCTGAGAACTTATCACTTGGAGAATTCTCTGCAGCTTCAAGCAATGCAGCTTTTGGATTTATCCCACCATACTTAATTTTATAGTAAATTCTCACGAATTCATCCGAAATCACATCTATTCTTGATTGTGCTATATTTTTTGCAATTTCCAATATGTTCAGCCTAGCCTTGGAAAATACAAGCATTACAAGCAGAAATTTATGCATGTTAATTTCAATTCTACTTTTTCTTTCATGTATTTTAATTAATAGAGTTGCTTTTAATATAAGAATAATAAAAATTGGTGTAAATAATGGCAAAAAAAGTATAAATACGTTTTTTGTTGTAAAATACAAAAGAATTTCAAGCAAAACTAAAGTTAACGAAAATGTTAAAGTAAATGTTTTTACAAAGTTCTCAAAATCGTATACACCAGCCTTTAGGAATAAACTTTTATTCCTTGATGCTACGCATTTTACAAACTTGCTAAGGATCAATCTTAACGCGTAAAAGGTTCTTTCGATGCTAATTTTACTTAATCTTATAATCCTTAAACTAGTAAACAATGAACGTAACTTCATACTTTGTTCCATCCTTTCTGGTTAATGATGAAACAATCACGTCTTTTCCATTACACTCTTTGACAACAATTCCAGCAATTCCAAATTGATTTGACTTAGCCAAAACGGAAAAGCCCGAAGATGTTCCATTTGTAAGGATACAAGAATTGTTAAGGCTTTCAAATCTTACATTTGAACCTCCAACTGGATTTCCGTATTCATCTTTAACTTTAACAAATAAGTTGCAAGGAGAAACTTGAGCCTTTGGAGATATCCTTATTAAATAAGATGGGGTTTGCTTAACTGAAGTTAAATCAAAGATACATGTAGAAAGTGAATAAACCTTATTTCTTCTGAGCTTAAGGATAACGTAATCTCCAGACTTATTTATACTTTCTACAGACTTTCTGTCCACTGCATTTCTCCAGAAGTCCAAGGGCAATTTTGTTTTTATCCAAATCTCTATTGGACTTCCAGAATCAACTATTTCAACATGTCCTCCACCGCTAATACATTTTAGCGTTCTTTCGATCACAAAGTTAGATATGCTTCGGATACTGCAGTTTATTAATACTAAGCTTATGCTTTCTTTCTCAATTAATCTAGATAGCGGTATGTAATTCCTTTTACCTACTCCAACGACTCCGTATTCATAAATTATAATACTGGAGCTTGAAAAAAGATAGTTTGGAACCACTTTTAAATTGTTACATTTCCAAACCACTTCTTTTCCGTCAAATACCTTTCTTAAATCCTCTTCTAAGGCCAGAGCGTTCTTTATTCTTATTTCTCCATCATAAGGTATTACAGTTGACGAAAAAGATGTTGGCGTGCTGAAAAAAGGTATAACTGGATAATTTCCTCCCAAATCAATTTTTAGATTAGCATGTTTTCCAGTACTGCAGGAAGATTTTAGCTCAGACAAGAATTCAATTAATTGACCGACCATTTTGTTAAAATGATTCAATTCATATCTTGAGCAAATTTCTGGAATCACAGTTGCCTGATAATACGTATAGCTCGCGATCAGCATCATTAGTATTATTGAAAAACCAACCACTGTGCTTACTCCTCTATTCTTGCTAGTAGAAATAATCTCTTTCAACATAGTACGATGCTTCCTCTCTAAGCTTCTCAGCTTTATCACTAATTCTTATTTTAACTTCAGATACAGATAAACTAGATTTTCTGGATATTAATTTTAATACAGAATCTAAATCAGCCTTTTCGTGATAATCAAATCTATAATTCCACTTAAAAACGCAATTAAGTTTCTTAGAATTGATTAAATGCCAAATTCCTATACATCTTCTCACCATTCTTGATTTAAACCTTATTTTTCTAAGAACTACAATTAAATCCAAAAATTGTATCATGTTCTCTGGAACATTAAATGGTGGTCCCCTTAACCTTTCAATAACTCCCCTTGCGCTGAATCCATGGAAAGTTGAAAGGGTTGAATGTCCAAGACTCATAGCTTGAAAAAGAGCGTAAGCTTCCTCTCCCCTAACTTCTCCAACTATTATATATTCTGGTCTTTGCCTCAAAGATTCCTTAACCAACTCAAAAACACTTTTCTTACCAGCAATGCATGGAGTCCAGTTTTTATGGGGCAAAATTATTTCTCTCGTATCCTCAATACTCACTATTTTTGCATTCGGATCTATTAACATTGCACTGGCGTTCATTGCGGTAGTTTTACCGCTTGCGGTCTCTCCTACAAAAAGAATGCTAAATTTAGATTCCAATCCTTCCCAAATCAATGCAAATTCATCTACACTAAACGTTTTTAAAGCTATAAGCTGTGCTGGACTCATAGGTTGCTTTTTAACTTTTCTTATAGTAAAGCTAGATCCATGATCAGTTACGTCTTTTTTAAAAGTAATGTAAACCCTGCTTCCGTCATATAATGTTGTATCTGCAGTAGGATTCGTAAAACTCAGCTCAACTCCAGCTTTTTGAGCAGTAGATAAGACAAAATCATCCAACTCTTCCTCGCTAAGCTTAATGTTCGTAGGAATATATCCAAATTCCGAGTGATAAACATATACAGGTTTATCGTACCCACTGCAGGTTATATCTTCAATAAGTGGATCTAAAAGCAACGGAGTTATCGGTCCAGCTTTTAGACAATCTCTTTCGACATAATACCAAACTCTTGCCTTGCTTTCCAAATCCAATCCCAGTCCAGACATGACGAGATTAAAAGCATTAAAAAAGTCTTTTTCATTTCCCTTTAAACCGTTAGAGCTAACCTTTGGCAAAACTTCAAAGATCCTTGACTTAACATACTCTACCAAGCTTCTTAACTCATCATCTAACCAAGGTTCAAAAACACAGTAGATATAACCGCCGTCTCCCTCGTATATAGCCCCAGCACAAAAGGGTTTATCCAGCCATGTTCTTTTCACTTCGATACAGTTTACTGGAACCTTGCCGTGCAGTTTTAGCTCTAAACTCCTTAGAGTGTCAATTTCCAGTCCACTTTTCTCTCTTGACCGGAATTTACTGAATTTTGATAGAAATTTTGGTATAGATGGTATCAGGGGTTTAAAAAGGATGAACGGTTCCACTTCTACTTCTGAAAGAGCTGAAAAGAGTATACAGGCCGTTAGGATTATAATGTAACCTATAATCACGTTCTTTATTATATTTTTAGCCTTAATCATAGCCTCAGAGCTGGATTCAAACATCAAAATAGCTCCAGCAAGCAGTATTGGTAGTGCAGACAAAGCTAAGCCCAACAGGAAAATATTCAGGATTACTTCCTCCACATTAAGCATACCAAAAGCTATTTATAATAAGGTATACTTAATACTTATGGTATGTATGAAGCAATAAGTAGTAATCGAGGAGGAATATCTACTATAGTTGCCACACTCCTATTGCTCGGTATAGTCGTAGCCTCTGCAACATATCTGGCAGGATTTATGAGCGGCTTCATGAAGCTGAAATCCACTCCAAACATACAGCTAGCTGTACAAGATTGTCCAGATCCATTAAACAGTGGTTGCTCCTTTATAATAAGGCACATTGGCGGAGATTCAGTTAGATTTGATGATCTAATGGTAGTTGTGTACGATTCCTCAGGCAAAGTTATTTATAGCGGAGTTGTTAGCTCAGGAGATTTTACGCTAGATCAAATTTCATCAAGTGGACACAATTCAGTATTTTTTGAGGTCGGCGAACAAATAATGGCAAAAAACAGCGTAGTAAGCAGGGAGGGTGTTTATGAGATTTCAATTTACTATACACCTACGAATTCGCTGATTTGCAACAGACTAGTTTCAATAACTTAGAGAAATAAAAATTTAGAAGAGAAATAAAAAAATAAAAATTAATTAAATAAAATTAGGAAATTGGTAGCACTTTTTTACCGTAAACTGTATTTACGACTTCAGCCATAGCTATGTACCAAGCTACAAGTCCGGTTATGAAAACTTCTGCTCCCACTAGTACAGCTGGAGCCATTCCAAGGAATAACAGCACCAATAATCCAAATGCGATCCATAATAGTATGAACAGTAGCGATATTAACTTTCCAATTCTGAACGATGCTAGCATTAATGCGAACGTGAACAGGAACCACATTAAATCAAACCCAGCGTTACCTATTGCTCCAATGTTTAGTCCAAAGTTGGGTAAAATTACATCTTTGATAAATACTGACCACCAAAACGCACCATAGGATGTAAAAGCCGTTCCACCGAATATGCTTCCCCTTCTCAAATCTATTATTCCAGCTACAAATTGAGCAGTGCCTCCAAAAGCTAAAGCCATTGCAAGAGTTGGTACAGCTCCCCAGTATCCCATAACATGCAGTCCAGTAGCCATTGTTGTCAAGGCAAATCCCATTAGTCCCACTATAGCTGGATTTGCCCAATCTTTATTTGTCAAATCTCACACCTCCAGTTCTGGTGTCTTTTCAATTTATCATGTTTTATCACGAAAAAATCATTAGGTAAAGCGGTGGAATATATAATTTTGCTCGACTATCATCGAAATTGAAAATTATTAATAATGAAAAATTCAAAAAAGGTGTCTGTTACAAAAATAAAATAGTCAGTTCAAAAATTAGTAAGCATGTCTGCAAAGTCGAGAACAAGCTACAAATCAAAAAGAAATAAAGAACTGAATATTTTTCTAATTCAACGATAATTGTTTATTAATTATTCAATTTTTGAATGAAACTGCATTGCACGCAGTTATTTCATCATACAATCAGAATTACCAAACTTCGTCACTGTTGTTGAACCAAACTGTTAAATAAGCATCAAAAAATAAATTGTGACGTATGAGGGCTATAATTGAAATTCTAACGCAAGCTGGTAAAGCTAGAAGTGTATATGATGCAATTAAGAAAATTGAAGAAGTAAAAGAGGCGTATCTAGTCACTGGAAGATGTGATATAATTGCTCTAGTTGAAGTTAAAGACCTGAAAACTCTAGGTGAGTTGGTAATAAGCAAAATCCACACAATAGATGGTGTCGTAAAAACTGAGACGCTTATATGTGTAGAATAACTTTATGCATTTTTTAATACATTTAATATAAATTTATTTCATTCAATGCACAAAAAGTTTCGTTGGCCTTTAATTTATGTCAAGATAAACTATTTAAGCACAACAATCAATTTTTAAATTCAATGATTTGGCAAGGGAGAAGTAGAAGATCGTACACAGGAAAACTTCTACAACCTTTTAGAAAGAAAAGAAAATATGAAATGGGTAGAGAGCAAACTGAAACACTAATAGGAGAGAGAAAGATTAAAAAAGTAAGAGTTAGAGGTGGAAACTATAAGATAAAACTTGTAATGGATAAATACGCTAATGTTTCAATTCCATCGCAAGGAAAAGTTGTCAAAGCTGAAATCAAAAGAGTGTTAGAAAACCCTGCTCACGTTCACTATGCAAGAAGAGGGGTGATTACCAAGGGTGCTATAATTGAGACAAGTATTGGAAAGGCCAAAGTAACCAATAGACCATCCCAAGAGGGTATAATAAATGCTGTTTTGATTGAAGAGTCAAAAACATAACTACTTCTTGAGTTTTTCCAGAACAGATTTTACTTTTCTTTCCATAGTATCTTTCTTTAGCTTATAGTCTATTTTAATGAAGTAAACCACCCTTTCAACCCCTAAATTTACGAGATTATCTTTTATTCCCTTTAAAATTGTGCAAAGCTCATCGAAATCCTCTAGTTCAACTATTGTTCCTGATGCAGTAACTTCATACTTATAATCTTTGAAGGCTTTAACTGCTTCAGCTATGTATTTGCTCAAAGATGTTCCAACTCCAATAGGCACAACTGTAATGTCTGCTATCATGCAAAAAATTGATAACATAAGCAAATAACATTTTTGCTAAGCCTAGGTTCAAGATTAAAGCGTTAAACACAAAAAATAAAGTAAATATGTAAATTTTTTTATTAAGTGAATTACAAGTAGATGATACCAAGCTGGTTCGATGACAAATGGGTTAAAGATGAAATTTGCGCTTTGGGGCTGTTTCTAGCTGTCTTATCACTCAGACTTGACCATCCATATGATATTCCAGAGAAAAGATCTCTCTATTATCCCTTTGAAAGGTTCAAAGAAGCTATCTGGTTAAGATTAGAAGAAAAAGATTACTACAAATCTTACGCGGTTGGAGCTTCCTTTTTTAACAGTATTTACGAGAATGAAAAGGATGAAAATGGTGTTCTTTGCTTTGATGGAAGAATTGAAATTCTAGATAAAATTGAACAGGAGTATTTAGAGCTGTTTAGAGACGCTTACTTAAACTGTATAGACTATAAAAGAATAAGAGGTGGTAAAAAAGCAAAAAAGATTGGAAAAATACTAAAAGATATCTCAGTCGGTTTTTATAAAGAGGAAGTAAAGACTCCAGCTGGAAGTGTGAAAGTGTGCTTGCACCCTTATGAAGTTAAGAGCAGAATGAAAATAATGTGTGGGGAGGCAATAAATCTACTTTACATAATGAATGTAAGTAATATCGCTCTCTACTCAAACATATATCCGTTTCCCGTTCTTGAAAAAGATTTCATAAATTTCCTGTACGAACTGGAGTGAAAATAATGGATGTGAGTGTTAGTGCTTTTCTTGAGTATTTAAGAAGATCTGGAAAGATCAATGCGAGTGAAACATACAGATTTGTGCTTAATTCATATGCCAAGTGGTTAGGAAAAGAAAAAGCAGAAGATCTAACTGTAGATGATTTTATGCCAGCTAAAGTAGAGGAATACATGCAAAAATTATCTCCAAGGTCTGCAAATGTTTTTATTTCAGCATGCAGAAGTTATGTAAAATTTAGAAGGTTTAATTTCGTTCCAAATGACATAATGGAGTTTCTAAAGGAAGAACAATTCTACAGAGCAGTCTACAGCATAAGATTTGCCGAAACCCCAATGGTAGATGCAAGAGCAATAGAAATAGATAGTTTAAAGGTGCTTCTTAAAGCTATAGATGATCCAATGCTGAGATCTGGAGTTATTCTGCACGCATACACTGGAGCAAGACCAATTGAGCTTGCAAGGCCTTATGAGTTTACGACAATAGATTTAAACAACGTAGGGTACAAATATGCTGTAGATCTTGAGAACAGAATAATGGAAATAATCACAGCAAAATCTAAGAGAAGAAAATTGAGAAGATTAATTCCATTTCCGAAATCAATGAAGAAATACGTGAAATACTGGTTTGAGAACATAGATATAGTTACAAACTTTGAAAGACCAAGGGAGTGGTTAACAAAGAAGCTCATAAAGTATAGAAAGCTTGTTGGATTTAATTTATCTGCAAAAACATTCAGAAGAACAGTTGAAACGTATTTCAGGCAGGCAGGATTTGAACAGTGGTTCATAAACTACTGGCTAGGTCATACTCACAAAATACCAGACATATACAGTGACTGGATAAAATTGATAGAATTTGCCAAAGAGAAAATTGAAAAAGGGCACTACCTCATAGTGCATGGGATTCTTTGATTAAATTTTGTGAAATTGTGATAAAAATTTATAAAAATTCAATACATTTGCCAAAGAGAGAGGAGAAAATAAATTTTACAAGGGAACTAATCTTTTTTGCTGCTATCAATAAAAATCAACCAAAAGTGAACTTAATTTGAACTATTAAATTTTAAATTAATCTTGATCGCTTAAAACAATGCGCTTTGATTTAATTAGATTGACAAATCCTTCCAGCTTTTTTAGTTCGTTGCCGTATTTTCTATAACTCTCTTCAGTGATTTCCACGACAGTTCTAACTCCTTCTTTTATTATAGATTTTCTTCTTCTTACATATCCTTTCTTCTCCAATCTACTTAAATGGGTGCTCAAGCTACCCCATGAAATTCCAGTAGCTTTTACCAAATCTCCAGCAGTGACTTTTCTAAACAAAAATAAAACTGCCATTATGGCAAATCTCTTTGGGTTAAATATATCATCATCGAACTCGATCATGTCTCAAAAACGGCTTTACTTGATCTAAAGAAAGCCAATAAAAACGCTCCAAGGTATATTAAAAGCATCATTGACGTTGCTATAAGCCCCAACGCCAGCACTCCGTAATAATCTGTTACAAATCCCGACATTAACACCAACACAATTGAACTTACAGTTATTAGAATTCCTGCATAGGTTAATGGTCTTGTTACAAGTGTTTTGTCTTTTAGCTCAGCAAAAATTCCAACTAACAAAAATCCAATACCAAGAGATGGATACCAAGCTAAAGAGTAGTATAGAGATGCTTGAAGCTTTGTCAGATTTAGAAAACTTGGGATTGTATAAAGTATTATAAAAGGTACAAAGAAGAGAAACCATCCTATTTTCCATCTTTTATTAACTACTTCACTTAGCGGTACAAACCTCAGAAACATCCAATGTACTATAGTCCCAACCACACCTGCTAGTATTAAGCATGATGCCACGACATACCACCTGTAACCTATCAGAATTGTAATCCCGCTAAAAAAAGCCACAGCTGATCCGAATAACATTCCGAAAATTACCCATCCAAGAGATCTTGTTAAGTTATACCTATATTTTTCAAGCTTTAAAGCTAGATCCCCAAGCTTTCTTATTTCCTCCATGGATTTAGATTTATCAAAGAAAAATATATAAGCTTAGAAACTCTTAATTTGAGAGTTTCATTTTTAGTTAAACTGTGTGCATTTAGCTAATGAAAAACAGTAACTTTATGAAATATCTAGCTTTGCTTTTTAAAATAATTTATGAAAGGTGGTACTCGTGTGCGAGCTTTTTGGTCTATGCTCAAATAAGAATGTTAGCATTAGCTTTTCATGGCGCGGCTTTGTTAGAAGAGGAACTATACACAGATCCGGGTGGGGAGTCGGATGGTACGTTGAAAGCGAAGGAGGAAAAAGATGTGTAGCCTTAGTTAAGGAGCCAAGGCCATCAGTTTACAGCCCTGTTGCAGTGCTTCTGAGGAGAGGGATTAAAAGCAACATAATTATCAGCCACGTTAGAAGGGCTAGCAAAGGAGACCCTAAATACGTAAACACTCATCCGTTTGTTAGATCACTTGGAAAAGATGAGTGGGTCTTCGCTCACAACGGAAGTCTTCCAGGAATAGAAGACCTTGAGTTAGAAAAATTTCACCCAGTTGGTGATACAGATTCGGAATATGCCTTCTGCTACATCCTGGACAATCTTCAAAGTTCAATGAAGTTAAAAGACTTGTTTAAAACACTGTTTGAACTTATACAAAAGCTTGCAGACTATGGAACTTTTAACTTTTTGATGAGTAATGGAAGATATCTTTTCGCCCACACAAACAATGGCAAATTACATTACCTTCTAAGACATCCTCCTCATACTGGGATAGTGAGAGTATTTGGCGATGATGACTATTCTGTTTCTTTAGAAGACGTAAAGAGTGCCAATGAGTACGCTGCACTCATGGCTACGGTTCCATTGACGAATGAAAATTGGATAAAAATGGAAGAAGAAAAACTGTATGTCTTTAGAGATGGGGATCTTGTCCTTATAATTGGATCTGATGGTTTTAAGCCCGTGCTGAGCAGTAAAGAAATTGAAACCTTGAAGTCTATTAGACTTGCTCCAAGCTCTTTAAGATTATGTGAGATAGCAGATAGCATCGGAGAAGACATTGAAAGCACATATAGAATTATTAGCAGTCTCGTTCACAGGCACTATTTAAAGCAACATTCCCATGATAGAGTTGCACCAAATCATCCCGAAGCTAGATACTTTACGAGAAAAAACAAGAGAGCTTTAATAGACATTTTAATTCAAACTAGCCACCAGTAGATTTTTAACCAAGCAAAGAGCGACCTATGTTACTAAAAAACTTTATAGAGCTATTTGATTGCATAAAAATGTTTGTTTGAGCTAATTTATATGAGCTCAGTTAGTAAGCTCAGTTAGTTCGATTTTGCTTTACTCTATTCCTTTGAAAAAAGCTTCAACATCCAAAAACCTTAAATTGCGTTAAAAAGCCTAGAAGTGTTCTTAAACAACCAATAGAAGTTAAACTAAGTCGCTAATGTTATACGAGCTTCGCTTTTCCAGTAAAAAATCATATATCGAGCAATTTTAGAGCTAAGATTTCTAGATTTTAGCTGTTAAACCTAGCAGAACTTATAAACTCAATGTTTTTGTCAAAATTTTATGTGTTTGCTAAAAAATAGAGCTTAGAAATTTGACAATTAAAAGAAAAGCCACAGCCGGGATTATACACATATGGTTCAAAGCCTCAAAGATAGCTTTAAATATTAGTCTACAGCTCCACACAATAATGAGTTATGACCTCCATAAGGCCAAAAATAGGTTAGAAATGGAACTAAAAGATTGAAAAAATCGGTAGTTTTACGATATAATACTCATGTTCCAAAAGTAAGTGAAAAGATCCAATTTTATTTTCAAAGTATTTAAGGATTTGATGATTTTAAGGGATTTTCTTGCCAACTGAGCGAACCAGCACCTGAGAGTTGCAAAGAAACGTTCTATTCTGTTTACTTCGCCCAAACCTTTTCTTAGCTCTTTATTTTTCCTCTTCCTCAGCTCTTTTTTGTTAACAATTACACAATTTTCAACGTAATCCG
>CAZCHG010000009.1:0-28492 GCA_964498465.1 uncultured archaeon
TAGGGTTAAGTTTGTTTATTTCTTTTGCAGTTAAGAATATTCTACCAAAAGGAACATATAAACCAACCAAGGCTCCAAAACTATCTTTTAATGCTTTATAGTTTAAGTCAATCCCTATTCTTTTTATTACTCCATTTACTTTTAACTCTTTAATTTTTCTTATTAAGTAATTATGATCAATTTTCATTCTATCAGCTAACTCAACAAAAGGTTTCTCAGAGATTGGTAACTCAAATTGTATATTCATTAATATCTCAGTCAACATCTGCAATCACTAAAATGTTATACCTATATCTTTCTCAAATTTTCTTTTTCCAGAAATATAATCCTCAACTAATTTTTCGGCGTATTTTCTCGCCTCGTTTATTTTTTCTTCCTTTACAAGTCTTTTAAATTCCTTATCTGAACTTACTATGAAATATAACTTCATTCTAAATTTTAATGGTACTTTCCTCTCCTTCATGTAATTTTTTAAATGTGTCATAGCCTTTAAGAAGTAAATGGTTTCTTCGTCTTCCTCAAGCATTTTTTGAAAAGCATCTCTTACCTTTCTGGCTACTATGCCACTTTTACCCTCAGTAGTCACCGCAAATCTTATACCATCAACTTCTCCCTCAAACGGCACAACAACTTCAGTATTCTTCGCATCGTTCGCAAGATTTACTAAGACCTTGTATTTTTTTGCAATTTTTTCAATTCTGTCATTGATTGATAAATCTCCTATTGCTACCGTAACCAAGTTACTCCAAGCGATTAAAGGTTCTAATAGATTTGATTTTGCATCACCTCTAATTAAATGAACTTTTCCCTCTCTAGCCAACTTTTTCAATTCCTCGCTAAAATCCATGCTAAGAACTAAAACTTTTGCTCCTGCTTTTAAGAACTTTTTAGCTCTACCAGTTCCTACTCCTCCACCACCTATAATCAAAACATTTTTATTATCAAACTCAATATAAAGAGGAATTCTCATATTCCCACCAGATGTCTAAAAATTTAACACTATTAGAATTTAAAACCAATTATGTACCAAATCTCCAATCTGAAACATATTTAATTTGCTCCTCACTCATCTTGTCTATTCTTATTCCTAAGGTTTCCAATTTCAGTCGAGCTACTTTTCTATCTAATTCCTCCGGTAAATTGTAAACTTTATTTTCAAGTATACTATGATTCTCCGCTATATATTTTATAGCTAGAGCTTGATCGGAAAAACTCATATCCATAACCTCTATTGGATGACCTTCAGCTGCTACTAAATTGACAAGCCTACCCTCGGCGAGTAAGTATAATTTCTTATTTTTAAGGTCATATTCAGTTAAATTATCTCTTATTTTCTTCTTTGATGTACAAATTTCCTCCAACTTCTTTAAATTTATCTCCACATTAAAATGTCCTGCATTTGCAAGAATTGCTCCATTTTTCATCAATTTAAAATGTTCTTCATCGATAACATTTATGTTTCCAGTCGCTGTAATGAATATATCTCCTATTTTTGCTGCTTCTATCATAGGCATTACCTCAAATCCATCCATAACTGCTTCTAATGCTTTTATTTCGTCCACTTCTGTTATAATTACTCTTGCACCCATCCCTCTAGCTCTCATTGCTATACCTCTACCGCACCAGCCGTATCCAGCAATTACAACTGTTTTTCCAGCCAAAAGTACATTTGTTGCCCTGATAATTCCATCTATTGTAGATTGTCCAGTACCATATCTGTTATCAAACAAGTATTTTGTTCTTGCATTATTAACCGCAATAATTGGAAATCTTAGAATTCCTTCTCTTTCCATGGCTTTTAATCTTAAAACTCCAGTAGTTGTTTCTTCACTGCCTCCTTTTACGTTTTTTGCATCTTCTTTTCTCTCTTTATGTAAAAGTGTAATTAAATCAGCTCCATCATCGACTACTATTTCTGGATTAAAATCTACGACCTTATTCAGCGCTTCATAATATTCTTCAACAGACATACCTCTTCTAGCATAGCATTTTATACCCATATCCCTTAAAGCATCAGCTACATCATCCTGAGTACTTAACGGATTGCAACCTGTTATTGCAACTTTTGCACCAGCAGCAATTAATGTCTTGACTAATACTGCTGTTTTTGCTTCAACATGAAGAGCCATACCAATTCTTACTCCCTTAAGTGGTTTCTCTTTCTCAAATTCGTTTCTTATTCTTGCTAAAACGTTCATTCTCCTTTCAGCCCATTCTATTTTCATATAACCAGTTTTTACATCGCTCACAATTTATCACCCAAGCTAAGATAACCTTCTTTCAGTAAAAAGTTCCAAATTTTGTCACCAATATGGTGTATATTCTTAACAGCTTTACCCTTATCTTTTGTTTTCATTTCATTACCGTTCATTAAAGCTATACCCACTGCAACTGGCATGAAATTTTCTACTTCAATATAAACAAAATCTCCTTTCTTTATATTTTCATCAACTTGAGTTATACCGGGTCTCATTACATCTGCACCATTAAGAATAAATTCTTTGGCTCCTTCATCCACGGTAACTTTGTTTTTCTCTGGTTTGAATTTTAAAATTCCGTACACGGTCAAATAATAAGAGTTATTGTACTCAAGTATTACTGGTTCCTTATCAACTAAAATTATGCTTAATGGATTCATCTTTATTTTTTCCATTGTACCGGAAAGATTTATACCAGTTTTATTTTTAATTTCTTCGGCAATTTTCTTTGCTTCCTTTTTTCTTATGCCGTACATTATTTTTCTCAATCAAAAACCCTCCATACTGTGTCTATAAATAATTGTCCCTTCTATAACTTTTTAAACGAATTTTGATTTTTCTTTTTTCGCATTTTTGAATATAAGAATTAACAGTAAAAAATTATGAAGTTTACTCCAAGAGCAGAACATGAAAATTTTATTTTGTATTGATTCTTTTTTAACTTTTTTATCAAAACCTAAAGGTAAAGCCTAAACTCACTTGCTGTGCGTCTTGCGTAACATTTTTATAAAAACTTATGCTAAAATTCATCTCATAAGATGTTCTGGCTTAAAGGGCAAAAAAGTTGTCATCTCCAACATAAAAGTTTTAAATACAAAAATTCATTATCTGATTGAGACTTCTAAATGGAGGATATATTCTATGGCTAATAGACCACTTGATGTTCTAAACAGAGCTCTGCAAACCCCAGTTATAGTAAGACTAAAAGGCGGTAGAGAATTCAGGGGAATTTTAAACGGATATGACATACATATGAACCTAGTACTGCACGATGCAGAGGAAATCCAAGAAGGTGAAGTGATACGGAAGTTAGGAAGTGTTGTAATTAGAGGAGATACTGTTGTTTTTGTTTCACCTTCAAGAGTTTCATCCTCAGGTGATTAAATGAGCAAAGGTACCCCATCTTTTGGAAAGAGAGGAAAAAAGGTCCTTCACATAAAATGTAGAAGATGTGGAAGAAACGCATTCCATGTAAGAAAAGGATATTGCGCAGCATGTGGCTTTGGAAGAAGCAAAAGACTAAGAAAATACAACTGGCTGAAAAAGAAAAAAAGTAGCAACTGAAAATGTGTGGCGTAGTAGGAATCTATTCTGATGATGAGGACATAACTCCACAGTTAACATACTATTCACTTTTTTCACTTCAACACAGAGGTCAAGAGTCTGCAGGAATTGCCAGTTATAATGGAGATAACATAGTTGTCTACAAAGGAATGGGTTTAATTACTCAAGTTTTTAACGAGAAGCTTTTAAAGAAGTTAAAAGGAAAGGTATCTATAGGCCATGTAAGATATTCTACCACTGGAGAATCAAAAATTGAAAACGCTCAGCCACTTTTCGTTAAATCAAAAGCTGGAAGCTTAGCAATAGCTCATAATGGTAATCTAGTAAACTACTGGGAACTTAGAAGAGAATTGGAAAATGGAGGAAGAGTTTTTTTAACAGAATCTGATACCGAAGTTATAGCTCATCTTTTATCCACATACTTAATTGACCATGATGTTCCCGAGGCTCTTGAGCTCCTAACAGAAAAATTAGTTGGTAGCTATACTTTAACCATTCTGTACAATGATACTCTAATTGGCTACAGAGATCCCTACGGATTTAAACCACTATGTATAGGAAAAGGTGATTTTGGTTACATACTAGCCAGCGAATCCTGCGCAATAGATAGTACTGACGCCGAATTTATAAGAGATATTAGGCCTGGTGAAGCTGTAATAATAAAAAACGGGCAACCAGAATTTGTCAGAATAAGAAAAGAAAAAAGAAAATCCCTTTGCGTATTTGAATATATATATTTTGCGAGACCTGATTCGATAATAGATGGTAGATCAGTTTACAAGGTTAGGTACAATTCTGGAAGACTTCTAGCTAAAGAGAGTCCAGTCGATGCCGATGTCGTTTCTCCGATACCAGATAGTGGCATTACTGTATCCATAGGTTATTCCCAGGAATCTGGAATAAAATTTCTAGAAACCCTGATAAAAAATAGATATGTCGGAAGAACATTTATAATGCCTGAACAAAGAATAAGAGAGCTTTCAGTAAAAATAAAAATGAACACTGTTAAGGAGAACATTGAAGGAAAAAGAATAGTTCTAGTGGATGATAGTATAGTTAGAGGTACTACCTCGAAGAAGATTGTTAAGATGGTTAAAAATGCTGGAGCAAAAGAAGTACATCTAAGAGTTGGTAGCCCTCCCATTATAGCTCCTTGCTATTTTGGAATTGATATGCCTACTCGAGAAGAGCTCATAGCATCAGGCAGATCCATTGATGAAATAAAAAATCTTTTAGAAGTAGACTCACTAGCTTATTTATCCTTAAAAAGTTTATTAAAGGCTATAAACTGCTCAAAAAATAGATTGTGTCTTGCGTGTTTAACTTCTAAATATCCAGTGCCAGTACCTGGCGAAGAGCTTGATGAATTTGCTCAAATAAGTTTATCGTCACAACAGAGGTAAAAACTGTTAACACAATTAAATTTAAACTTTAAATCAAAATATCAAAACTACTAAGTTATCTTTCTTACTTCCTCGTACAATTCAAATAATGCTTTTAAATAATCCAAATCGCCTTTTTCTATTGCATCCATTTTTTCTTCAAGTAAGCGAGTTCTTTCTTCAGAGACAAATTGAGAATAGTTTGAGGATAAGTAGTTATATACGTCTACTCCTCTTTTTGTTGGAATAATTTTTCCATTTCTTTCTATTACGTAATTCCTCATAAATAATCTATCAAGTATCGTAGCATAAGTTGATGGTCTTCCAATTCCTCTTTCTTTCATAAGTTGAATTACATCGGATTGTGTAAACAGGTAAGCTTTTGGTACAGTTTTAATTTGCGCCAAACATCTTATGTGGCCAGTGGGTAATTCCTTCTTTATCCATACACACCATTTGTATAAGTCTATAGCCCTTCCTTGTGCAGATAAAACCCTTTCTTCCTCTATTTTTTTACCGTTCAGTGTAATTTCATACTTGGCAACTTCCGCTATGTAAGGTTTACATTGACTAGCCATAAATCGTCTAAATATTAAATCATATAGTGCCAGGTGTCTTCTAGTTATGTTTTCTGCTTGAATTACTCCCTCCTGTATTAATCTTTGCAAAGTATTCTTATCTATTGGTCTAGTCGGCCTTATACACTCATGTGCACCTTCAGCATACCATTCTCTTCCAACAAAATCATTCTCTAGATATTCTTTAGCTATTCTCATACCTACATCGCTAACTCTTGTTGAGTCTGTTCTATGATAAGTGCAATTGTGATTTAGCATTACATTGGCAAAGAAGTTTGATGTTTTCGTTGTAACATCGTATACAAACCCGTTATATTTTATGTCCCTAATTTCGCTAACTTTAACCCAAAGTACACTTCCGTTCGCATAATCTTCCTGGTAGTTACAGTTCACACAATTCAACACTTGCAATTCATTCAAAGCTCTTCTTTTTACTTTTACAAATGTTCCAATCAACCTTGTAAATGCTTTTACATACTTGCCTGAGATTTTCAAGCTAGCTTCGTCAATTTCATTTGGTATTCCAACGAGATGCAGATAAAACCCCAGTTTTCTTACAAATTTCTCGTTTTCTAACTTTAAAATTATAAGAGGTTCCAATTCTTCACTATTTTTATTAATTAGCACTTCTCCACAAGCATCAAATAGCCCACTAATAAGTGAGTTTACTTGATTCTCCGGTAGGAGAAATATAAATCCGCAGTTTTCTCCAGCCTTGATTTTGCTTGCAACTTGGTGAGCTAATTTTAGTTTATTGGCGTTTTGCTCCTTGTAAATTATGAATTTCTTTATTCTCTCCATTGTTAGCGTCCAATCTTTTTCATTACAAGCTATTAGGTGTCCAACTAAATACCAAAAGTCTTCATCAAGTTCTAGTTCTTTCTCGTTAGAACTGTGCTCAATCTTTAATATGTTTAACAAATCTTTCAAGCTTAATTTCCTTCTCTTTATAATATTATTTACATTATATACAAGTGCTATATAATCTCCTACTTTTATATTTTTCGCAGAAACCCATCCTATTTTTCCATCTCTGAGTATAAATAAGCCATGATCTGGGGTAGCTCTAATAGTATAACCATTATCCAGTTTGATTTCCTTTAGTAGACCATTATATTTAATTTTCCAGAATTTCAAAATAGACGTGAACTCTGGGTGCGTAGAGTTCATTGATAATATGTTTTTGTTACTTTCAATGTTCTTTATTTCATCTATTCCATTTTCTGTGAATACTAAAGTGTCTGGAGTTACACACAATCCAGCTTCAAACAGATCTTGCGCTAGTCTCATAGCTTCCTTTACTGGAATCTTAAGTATAGCATTAGCATCCCTAAGCATCGTGTTTGTTGTATAGGGCGGCAAAGGTGTTTTGCTTTCAACTTTTCTATCAATTAACTTTATATCCAAATCTAACTCTGTATAACCACTTAATTTTGAGTTGCTATCTAGCTCAATTAGTAAGTCCAAGTCCTTTACTATCGCAATTTTCTTTTTCTCCTTGTGTTCTTTAGCTCTTCCAATAATCCAACCCAAAACAGGTGTTTGAGCTCTGCCAGCTGATAAATTCCTATCGTTAAATACTCTTTGTATCTTTTGACTTAATGCAAAACCTATCCATCTATCTTCTATTCTTCTCACTATCTGTGCTTTTACTAAATTTTCACTTATATCTCTCAGATTGGATAAGCTTTCCATTAAAGCTCTTCTAGTTACCTCATGAAATTCTGCTCTCTTTATTTCACCACACCCAGCCAGTAGGTTTTTTAAATCCCATGCAATTTTCTCACCTTCAGAATCTGGGTCAGTTCCAATTATTACTAATTCTGAGTCATGTGCAAGTTCTCTGAGTATCTCTATCCTGTGTTTAGAGTCATCTATGTTCGTACTCTTACATCTAGGACACTCCGCTCTATCCTCTGTAAATTGATGGCCACATTGCTTACATCTCTTGATTGACGTGTAGATTGGAGTAAATACTTTATTTCCATCTAGTTTTACACCATAAAAGCCCTTGTCAGTAACCAAATCGGTTACATGACCTAAACAAGCCGTTACGAGTAGTACATAGTAAGGTGATGATACTTCATAAACCACTACTTGAGAAGATCCTTTTGATATCACCTTTATACTTGGTAGTCCAAAAAATCTTGAAATTTGCTTAGCTTTAGTTGGACTTTCAACTATAAAGAGTGCTGGCCTTATAACTTCCGTTAACTTTTTACGCATTTTGTACTTTTCCCTAGTTTCGTTTATCTCTTTAATCAATGAGTCAAAATCTACTTCATTTATATCTTTAAACTCTATATCAAAGTATTTTGCTCTTTCTATGAATGCTCTGAGGATATCTTGATCTTTTTCTAAAAGAAAAGATGCACCCTTAGTTATTCCTCCAGCAAAAAGTCTAGAGGTTCTACCGGATCCCTGTATATACGTTCTGATGTCTGGAAAAATAATTTCATTTTCTCTTACAACTATATCCTTTTCTTCAATTTTTGTACCAATTAGCTTTTTTAATATTCTTTTTAGTTCCTCAAGTTCCTTTTCTCTTTTTTCCAAAGACTGCAGAAAAGGTATGTACGGTTTTATCTCATCTCTATCTCTAAAAATTAATGCTAAGACCTTAATTATCCCAGGACTGGCCTCATCAATGTCTTCAACCTTTAATCTAAAGACTGGAGCTCCCACAAAAATAACGAACCTGATTCTTTCTGGAAGATCTAATCCTCTTACCAATGCTCCATAGTAAAAAGCTGTACCTATTAAGTAATCCAATTCCCCTTTCTCAAAAAGCTCAAAGTCCTTTTTTCTACTAGCAGAGACTTTACCCACTTTAAACATGTCCTTAAGAGACTCATAGAGCTTTTCAGCTTCCTGGCTGTTTCTAGCGTAAATTAAACCACCAGTACCCATTTTTCTCAAAATTTGGACTATAGTTTCAATATCTTCTGAATTTATCTTAATATCTTCTATATTTCTAACTGTATGCGTTGATGTACCAACATCTAAATTCAGTAATTTTTTGAATAAAGCTATCTTCTGTCCTTTCTTTGCGGTAGCTGTAGATACCATTAATACTCCCTTTGCCTCTCCAGTCCACTCGTTTTTTTCTTTTCTAAACCCGAGCAACATTAAAATTCTATCAACATTCTTTGATGCCTTTAAAACAGAATCCACATCATCAACAAATATAAAATCAAATGTTTTGCTATTTATTATTGAAAAATGCCTTGAAAGAAACTGCGGAGTTGTAATTAAAATTTTAAAATCACCTTTTTCGAGTATTTCAAAGAATTTATCCTTCTCATTTTTAGTTAAATCTCCATGGTAATAAGCGCATACAATTTCTCCATAATCATTAAACGCTAAATTAATTCTGGCATCTTTTGAGTACTTCTTTAAATCCTCAATAACCTGGTTAATTAAAAGCGTTGTTGGAAGTAAAATATAGCTAGTTTTACCCTTTGATGCCATAAATAAAGACATTGCAACTCCAAAGGATGTTTTTCCTATTCCAGTTGGTGCTACTGCTGCAAAACTTTCTCCTCTTAGAACCCTTTTTGCCCACAATCTTTGTATGGCTCTAGGTTCACCTATTATTTTTCTAAAAAATGAGAAAAACTCCTCTACTATGCTATCTTCTTCCATCCAGCATAGCGATTTATTTTTATTCTTGCAAATATTCTTCGAAATCTCTTCACTAGTTAAATCTCCATTGCAAATGCTACAAAGTTTAGAGTAAATTACTGGTGTTTCCACGTCTTAACTTGTGGAAATAACAAGTAAAAAATTTTTTGATGGGTTTTTTAGTTTTTTAAATTATATTAATTATTAGCTTTACTTTTAATGTATAGAAGTAAAATAATGATATACTCCTCAAAATATCTATATTTAATGCTTTAACTTAATTTTTTACTAAAAAAATTAAGTTAACTATGTCAAAAAAGTTGATATACTTTACAAGTTGATAAAAGATGTAAGAATACCATTTAAACCTTCAATAAAGTCCTGATTAAAGATAATTCACATATAAGACAGTAAGAAAAAGATAATTTGCGCTTCTATTGTGAGTATTTTAATCTAAGTAACCACAATATATTTCTAAAACAATATTACACAAAATTGAAAATAATTTAGAGCTTTTTAGCAAAATTATCGTTCTTTCTATATTCTTTCCCTTAATTATTGTTTGCAAATTAGTCTTTAACACTATTAGGCTTTAATAAAATTTAATTTAGCAAAATTTAAAAAATTACAAAATTAAACGCTGGCATTCCCGCAATTAAATTTGCAATGGGGATTTGACTTTCTTCCTGCCCTAAAGGGCAAGAATTCTTAGCGAGGAGGTTTGTGCATACCCTCAGCCTCGCTTCTTATCGAATATGCACGAGGTGAATCAGCACACTGTTAAAACCCGTATGTCATTGCAGAAATGCGAGCTATAGTTCCCCTTTCAGGACTTGTTTGGCTTTCTCTCCCACCTGGCATCGATAAATCAGAGCGAGGCTTTATAAAACTAATGCTCCACCTATCTCCCTTACACACCTCTCCTAATTCACCCCCGTCTTGAAAGATAAGGCTTTCTTAGCGACATTTTGTAAAGATATTTAAAGATATTATTTACTAAAAGATTTACTAAAAGCTAATGATTTGATACCCAGCTCTAAGAACTATCATTGTGATAAATTAAATTTTGCTCAATGTATTATAATAAAATAATTATAATAAAATTTTATAATCCTAGTGAGAAAAGCTCTTTTTTAGAGGTTTCAAAGTTTAAAATTAATGTTACTTGTAGTGAAAACACCAAGAGGATTAGAGTACGTAGCCGCTGGAGCAATTAGAGATAGGTGTGGAGATGTTGATATTGAAATCAGACCTAGTGGATATCTAGGTTTACTTATAGTTAAAGGTGTTAACAAAGAGGATCTTCTAGATATACCAGAAATAGAAAGAATAATTCCAGTTCTTGAAGAGTGCAAGGCCGATCTAAATGAAATTGTAAGCAAAGCTGAGAATATTGTGGAAAAGATTGGTAAATTCGAAACTTTTGCTATTAGAACTGTGAGAAGAGGTAAAAAGCATAATTTTACAAGCACAGACGTTAATATTAGACTTGGTGCAAAAATTAAAGAGCTTACAGATGCCGATGTTTGCTTAGATTTTCCAGAGAAAGCTATATACGTTGAAATTATTGGAGATAGAGCATATATAGGTGCGATTGATGGAAAAGAAGAAAGAAAAAAGTATACACCAGATAAGTTTGACTCAAGAAAAATTTTAGAAAAAATTTCAGTGGTGCAAGTACCTTATTTGGAGACTCTCACTGGAGCTAGAGAAATAGGGGAGAGAATTGGTAGAGCTGCGCAAAGTTTTGAATTAAAGGAGTTAATAATAGCTCCCTATGGATACGTTGATGCTTTTGAGTTAGCAGAATTTATAAAAGGGGTTAGAAAAGGCAGAGCCAGTAGATTAGAAATACAAAGAAGAAGTTACGCCAGAGAAGTAAGAGAAGTTCCCGTTTACGTTCAGGATTTATACCAAACTGTCAGGGATAAAAGAAGAAAGAATAATCTACTTATAGTTACGGATCCTACTGGCAAGCAAATTGCTGATGTCAAAGATGAATTAAAGAGAAAAATAAAATTCGCAAAGGAAGTGGTAGTATTCATAGGAAGTAGACAGGGAATTCCCAAAGGTGTTTTTAGATTGGCCGATTACATAATAGATTTAGCACCTTACATAACTTTTGCAACAGAACAAGCTATACCTGCAGCCGTAATCGCTTTAATAACGATTTGTGAGGAGGAGGAAGAGAAAATATGAGTGAATATAGTAAAGTTAAACCTCCAGAATATGGAGAGAGAATTGAATATAGAAATGGAAAGTTAATAGTACCTGATAATCCAATTATACCATATATCGAAGGTGATGGAATCGGAAAGGACGTAGTACCTGCTGCTAAAGAAGTTTTAGAGCACGCAGCAGATAAGATAAAAAAAGAAATAGTGTGGTTCAAAATTTATGCTGGAGAAGATGCTTACAAAATTTACGGAAACTATTTACCAGATGAGACTCTTAAAATAATTAGAGACTTCAGAGTTGCATTCAAAGGACCCCTAACCACTCCTATAGGCGGGGGTTACAGGAGTTTAAATGTAACTATCAGACAAGTCCTAGATTTATACGCTAATGTCAGACCAGTTTACTATATAAAAGGTATGCCCAGTCCGTTAAAGAATCCAGAGAAGGTAAATCTGGTAATCTTTAGAGAGAACACAGAAGATGTTTATGCCGGTATAGAATGGAAAAGCAGATCCAAAGATGCTTTAAAAATCATTGAAATACTAGCTAGAGAATTTAACATAAAAGTTAGAGAAGATTCAGGAATTGGTGTCAAACCTATAAGCGAATTTGCCACAAAAAGGCTAATGAGACTTGCAATTAAATATGCTATAGAGAACAAAAGAAAGACGATAACGATAGTTCACAAAGGAAACATAATGAAATACACCGAGGGAGCGTTTAGAGAGTGGTGCTATGAAGTCGCTAAAGAAGAGTTCGGTGATAAAGTCGTCTTTGAAGGGGAAGAGATTGATAAAGCTGAAGACAAAATATTAATAAACGATAGACTCGCTGACAATATGTTTCAGCAACTTTTGTTAAGGACAGATGAGTATGATGTTCTTGTAACTCCTAATTTAAACGGAGATTACATAAGTGATGCTGCAGCTGCTTTAGTAGGCGGATTAGGTGTTGCTCCAGGATCCAATATAGGCGATGGAATAGGTGTCTTTGAGCCCGTACATGGTACTGCACCAAAATATGCAGGATTAAATAAGGTAAACCCGACTGCACAAATTTTAACTGGAGCTCTAATGTTTGAGTTTCTAGGATGGAAAAATGGGTCAGAGTTGATAAAAAAAGCTATAGAGTTAACTATTAGCAGAAAAATCGTAACTTATGATGTTTATAGACATATCGGAGGAAAATTAGTTGGTACAAGGGAATTTGCGAGAGCTGTGATTGAGAGCATGGATAGTATAAAATAATTCTGCTTTAATTTTGCAAATCTTTTTAGATAGTTCTTTTTTAAAGTAAATAAAAACTTTAACTTTACTTCCCACTCGCGACTCTCCCAAGGAAAGATAGAAATATCACTAATTTTAGTTTATCAAAAAATAAAGAAGTCACAAAACCTGGTGATTTCAATGAAATCCATGTATGCCTTTATTAGAGAAGCTTGGAAAAGACCCTGGGAAGGGTTTGTAGGAGAATTAATGTGGGAGAGATTACAAAAATGGAGAAAAGAGCCTCCAATTGTAAGAATAGAAAGACCTACTAGACTTGATAGAGCTAGAAGTTTAGGATACAAAGCAAAGAAGGGCATAATAGTTGTAAGAGTGAGAGTTAGAAGAGGAGGTAGATACATAAGAAGACCTAGAAAAGGTAGAAAAACTACATGTATGCTAGTTCACAGAAGGACACCAAAAAAGAATCTTCAATGGATAGCTGAAGAGAGGGCAGCTAGAAAGTATCCAAACATGGAAGTTTTGAATTCATATTGGGTAGGAGAAGATGGCAGATATAAATGGTTTGAAGTAATACTGGTTGATAGAAGCCATCCAGCAATAAAATCTGATAAAGACCTTTCATGGATTACTAGAAAAAGAGGTAGAGTATTTAGGGGTTTAACCTCCGCAGGAAGAAAAGCTAGAGGATTAAGAAGAAAAGGTAGAGGAGCAGAAAAAGTTAGACCTAGCGTTAGAGCTAACTTCAGAAAAAAGGATAAAGATTAAAGTAAAATGAAAAAGATAGAAAGAATACTTGTATCAGCTGTAGTACATTCTACTGAAGATCCTGAAAAAGTAGGTGAGGCTATTTCTTTGCTTTTTCCATTCGAATTTGATATAAATGTTTATGATGCAAAAGGATACTACGGAAATCCCATAAAATATTTGGAGGTAGAAATTACAAAGAAAAAGGAAATTAAAGAATTTTGGAATCATTTCATAAATTTATTAGACGATCATGAAAAGGCATATCTCCTTGATACACTAGAATACAGGATTGATGATCAAAATTTTCTCCATATAAGAATTGATAAACAAAAAGCGTATCTAGGATCTTTAAAAATAGTAGAAAGTGGAGATTCCATAGCAATAAAGGTTAAAATAATAACATATCCAGCAAAAAGAGATAAAATTTTAAAAGCTGCTCAGGAGCTGATAAAAAGTGGATATTGATTTTCTAAAATTCAATCCAAAAGATGCCAACCTTGAAATATTTGGCTTCGATAAATATGTCATTTTTACAGAAAATCCAGATGATGTAGACAATGATTTTCTAAAGGGATATTTGATTAAACCCAAAGATGTTAAAGATTTAAAGAAAAAGCTATCTCTAGCTAAAAGAAAATGGATAGTCGGGGTTTTATCTGATAAACCAGAAATTAATATGGAAGCCATCATGAGAAAAAAAGTAGATGTTATTTTAGATTCAGAAGAGAGAAGAATTGATTATACTGCCATAAAACTTGCCCCAGAAAAGGATGTTATTATAGAAATTTGTCTTTCAAAGTTTTTAACAGCAAAAGGTGCTAAAAGAGCAAGACTAATAGATGAGACAATTAAAATCTTAGAAGTCGTAAAAAAGTTTGATGCCCCGTTTGTGATAACATCTGGAGCTAGGGATTTCTATGAACTAAGACCAAAAAAGCAAATCTATGAGTTCTTTTCGTTTATGGGTGCCGATTTAAATAAATCAAGAAATTTTGCCTTAAATCTTTACAAAAAATACGCTGATCCAAATTATATAATGGATGGGCTTGAGATCATAGGTAAATGTTAAGATTTTCCTCTTTTTATTTAATTTTATTAATTAAAAATTCTGGGAAAAATAGATTAATAACTTTTTCGTTCATTTTTAACAATACATAACAAATTTCAGTAGCAATATCATGAAAAAAATCCCTCCAGCACTAAGAAAGAGAAAAAGATATATCGCGTTCGAGATTATTGCTGTAAAAAGAATAGAATCCAAAGATTTGATATTTACTATAAAAGATAGTCTGCTATCGCTGTTTGGAGATTACTATAGCTCCGATGCAGAAATCTGGCTTGAATATTTTGATGGTAGAAGAGGTATTCTAAGATGCAATCATACCGCTTTAAGTAAGGTTAAAATTGCCTTAACACTTGTAGGAAAAATTAAAGATTGCAAGATAATACCATTAATTCTAGGTGTAAGTGGGACGATAAAAAAGTGTAAGAAAAAATATTTAAGAGGTGTAAAAAATGCACCTTCACCAAATAGGCTATGATAGAGCTATAACTGTTTTTAGTCCAGATGGTAGATTGTTCCAAGTCGAATACGCTAGAGAAGCCGTAAAAAGAGGAGCTACTGCAATTGGAGTAAAAGCTTGCGATGGTGTTCTTCTTTTGGCAGACAGAAGAACCACCAGTAGATTGCTAGAGGTTGGAACCATCGAAAAAATATATAAAATTGATGAACACATTTGTGCTGCTACATCAGGACTAGTTGCTGATGCTAGAGTACTTATAGATAGAGCTAGACTAGAAGCTCAAATAAATAGACTAACATACGATGAACCCGTGAGTGTAAAAGAGCTAGCAAGAAGAATTTGCGATTACAAGCAACAGTACACACAATTTGGCGGAGTACGTCCTTTTGGTGTTTCATTGCTAATTGCTGGAGTTGATGATAAACCGAGACTATATGAAACTGATCCCAGCGGAGCTTTACTGGAATACAAAGCTACTGCTATAGGTTCTGGAAGAAATGTAGTTATGGAATACTTCGAGAAAAATTACAGAGATGATATAAACTTGGAAGAAGCTATTATAGAAGCTATGGTGGCTATGGGTAAAGCTATAGAAAGTGAAGTCACACCTGAAGGACTAGAAATGGGCATTGTTAGAGTTGAAGATAAAAAGGTAAAACAGTATACTACAGAAGAATTAAAGCCTTATGTAGAGAAAGCAAATGAAATTATAAGAACAGAATTAAGAAGAAAGTGAGCTATTATGGTTACGCTAGATAAAGCCGTTATAGCTAGACTGAAAAAGCATGGTGCAAATTTTGAGGTTTTAGTGGATCCTTATTTAGCTCGAGATTTAAAAGAGGGTAAAAATGTAGATTTTGATAAACTAGTAGCCGTGGAAGAAGTATTTAAAGATGCTAGAAAAGGAGAAAGAGTATCAAAAGAAGATCTTCAGAAGTATTTTAATACAACAGACATAAGAGAAATTATAAAGACGATAATCTTGGAAGGTGAGGTACAAATAACATCTAGTCAAAGAAGAGAAATGCTAGAACAGAAAAAGAAGCAAATAATAGATTTTATAAGTAGAAATGCAGTAGATCCAAAAACAGGATTACCTCATCCCCCAAGTAGAATCGAGAGGGCCTTAGAAGAGGCAAAAGTACACATAGATATATTTAAACCAGTTGATGCTCAAGTGAAAGACATAGTAAAAGCCCTAAGAGAATACTTGCCTTTAAAATTTGAAGAATTAGAGATAGCTATAAAAATACCACCACAATACACAGGAAAAGCTATTTCCGCGCTGTATTCGTTCGGAACTATAATTAAAGAAGAATGGCAAAAGGATGGTAGTTGGATTTGTATTATTAAAATTCCAGCTGGAATGAAAAGTAAATTGGTTGATCTTCTTAGTAAAATAACTAAAGGAGAAGCTTTAATGAAGGAGTTGAGGAAATCAGAATGACGGGGATATTATCTAGAAAGTTAGTCTTACCAGGTGATTTTTTAAGTAATAATCCAAAACTGGCTGGTCAAGGAACTTATGTGGAACAAGGCAAAGTTTACTCTAAGATCCTAGGATTACTAGATAGAACAGAGTCTTGTATCAGGGTTATACCACTAAAGGGAAAGTACCTTCCATCACAAGGAGATACAGTTATAGGCATTGTAAAGGAAGTCACTTCTAACGGATGGTTAATTGATATAAACTCTCCTTACCCTGCATTTCTACCTTTAACTGAGTATCCAGATGTTAAACCCAACAAAAAAATTAACGAAATAATGGATATTGGAGATATCGTAATTACCAAGGTTCTAAACATAGATCCAAAAATGAGAGTTACTCTAACAATGAAAGACAAAATTTGCAGAATAATTAGATCAGGAAGAGTTGTAGCTATAAATCCCGCAAGAATTCCAAGGGTTATAGGTAAAAAAGGTAGCATGATAAAATTGCTAAAATCCGAACTTGATATTCAAATCATTGTTGGACAAAATGGATTAATCTGGCTAAACGGTGATAGAAGAAGAGTATCTATCGGAGAAGAGGCAATTTATAAAATAGAAGATGAGGCACACATCGAAGGTCTTACTGATAGGATTACTGAGTTGATTAAGAAAAGAAAAGGTGAGTTAATGAATGAAGAAACCAGAGGGGCTTAAATTAATTGTTGATGGTAGAAGATTAGATGGTAGAAGACCAGATGAACTAAGACCCCTCAAAGTTGAAGCTGGAGTTCTAAAAAGAGCTGATGGTTCCTGTTATTTAGAGATGGGCAATAACAAAATAATGGCCGCAGTATATGGACCAAGAGAATTACATCCAAGGCACTTGCAGGATCCAAATAAGGCCATAATAAGGTATAGATACAACATGGCCCCATTCAGTGTCGAGGAAAGAAAGAGACCTGGTCCAGACAGAAGAAGTGTGGAAATTTCGAAAGTTAGCAGAGAAGCACTAGAGCCAGTAATTATTAGAGAGTTATATCCTAGATCAACTATAGATATATTTGTTGAAGTTTTACAAGCTGATGCCGGTACAAGGACAGCTTGTATCAACGCTGCTAGTGTTGCATTGGTTGATGCTGGTATAGCCATGAAAGGTATGGTTACAGCAGTTGCAGTAGGAAAAGCCGATGGAGTACTCGTTCTAGATCCAATGAAAGAGGAGGATTTCTACGGTGAAGCTGATATGCCCTTCGCCTTCTTAATAGTTAATGAGAAAATAAAAGGTATAACTTTGCTACAAATGGATGGTAAGCTTACTAGTGAAGAGGCAAAAAAAGCGCTAGAAATGGCAAAATCTGCAGCACTGGAGATATACAAACATCAAAGAAAAGCAATAATGAAGAAATACACTGGAGAGGATTAAAAAATGGAGAGGGAGATTTTAAGCGAAATAAAGAAGGATTACATACTTTCACGATTAAGAGATGGAGAGAGAATTGATGGACGAAAATTTGACGAGTACAGAGAAATACAAATTAAGACTGGAGTTATCCCAAGAGCGGAAGGTTCTGCACTAGTGAAAATAGGTAATACCCAAGTTTTAGTTGGAGTAAAAATGCAAGTAGGTGCACCTTTCCCAGACACGCCAGATAAAGGTATTTTAATCACAAACGCTGAGCTAGTGCCCCTAGCATCTCCCACTTTTGAACCTGGTCCGCCCAATGAGAACGCAATTGAATTAGCCAGAGTGGTAGATAGAGGTATAAGAGAGAGTGAAGCTATAGACCTGCAAAAATTATGTATTGAAGAAGGAGAGAAAGTTTGGCTGGTATTTGTAGATATACACGTGCTAGATGATGATGGAAACCTAATGGACACTTCTGCACTAGCTGCAATTGCAGCTTTGCTAACTACTACAGTCCCCGCTGAAAGATTTGAAATTGGTGAAAATTTTAACCTACCTGTTCAGAATGTTCCAATTGCTGTGACCTCATTAATTGTAGATGAGAAAATACTAGTAGATCCAAGCAGAGATGAGTTAAGTGTAGGAGAGAATCTTGTTACTATCACCACGGATAAAGATGAAAACATTGTCGCTATTCAAAAAAGTGGAGGATTTATTCTTATGGAGGAAAAGTTTTATGAATTGATTGACATCAGCATAAGAAAGGGTAGAGAAATTCGGAAAAAATTACTTGATATAGTAGGTGTAAGCTTATGAGAACAAAAAAAGTCAAAATGGCTGCAAGATTTGGAGCCAGATATGGATTAAGAATTAGAAGGGCTATAGTTAAAATAGAGATGGAACAGAGAAAAAAGTATGTTTGTGAGAAGTGCGGAAAAAAGGCTGTAAAGAGGATTGGCAGTGGAATTTGGCAATGTAAGAGTTGTGGATATAAATTCGCCGGTGGTTGTTATATACCAAAAACCTCTGCAAGTAAAATGATGGAGCAAGTTTTGTCACAACAAAAAGAAAGTAAAAGTGAGTAGGTGATTCCCCATGAGTTACATCTGCCCGAAATGTGGAGCTGAAGTGGATATTGATCTTGAAAGTAACATTATCCAGTGCACAAAGTGTGGATCCCGCATTTTAATGAAACCTAGACCACCTGCTTTGAAAAAAAGAGTAAAAGCTATCTAAAAATCAACTGAATAACTGTTTTAAAGCTAATAACGAGTTTATATCTCTAAAAAATGGATCTCCCAAAATCAGCTGGTCGCACACTTTTAAAATATCATTTATCTTTCTTTTAAAATCATTTAAACTCCCGCTTATTGTGAATTTCTCTACCAGCAATTCTGAAATCTCATCAATTTTTTTAAAATCCTCAAGTTTAAATAAATCATAACCCTTTTGCCGAATTTTTATTAAATTTTCCAAGTTGATGTGGGCTATTTTATTCCATAAACTCACCAGGTTAAATTCTTCAAGAAAGTGATAGTTACTACCCATAACTATAGCTGCAGCTAAAATCAAATCTTGATAGTACTGACTAGGTAAAATTAATGCTGGACCAAAAGCAACTGAGAGAACTTTTTTCTTTAAATGCTGCTTAATCCAGAGCAAAAATTCTGGATAAACATAATTAAATAAAATTCCGTCAGCAATTTCAGATGCTAAAGCAGTTATTTTTGGGGTTGAGCAACCTATGAAAACCTTAAATCCCAAATCTTTTAAAGCAAACGTGCAATTTTCAATATTTTTTAAAATTCTCCTTTTTTTACCGGGGACTAAACATATAAATACTTTCTTTGTATCAATTGAGGATAAATCTTTTATTAAAACGTTACAGTCCCTTCTCGAGAAAGAAGAAATTATACCAATCTTTATATGGTCAACTTTTTTGGAAAAAAATTTGCCAAATCTATTGGATCTTCAAAAAACTGAATATCACCAATCCACACTATATCTACAAAGTCCTTAACAATTTCTATTCTTCTTAACAACTCTTGTCTAGGTAAATCTCCGTTTACATTTAAACCTATTTTTTCTGGTTTTAACATGGCTTTATTTTAAAAGTTCACCAGTCAAGTAATTTTTCTATACTCTTACCAGATATCTTTGTCTTTTTTTTATCTTCTTTCTTCTTTTCTGGACTTATACTAGTAGCTCTATAGCCCAGCTTGCTACCGTAAACTTCTGCCAATTTATCTCCGTACAATTCAACAACAAACTTAGCAGCCAATTTTGCAACATCCTGTATTTTAAATTCCATTGCTTCTTTTTCGGATGTTCTAATTTTAATTTTCTCTTCCCTATCAACGTAATATGGGCAGAATAAGCACTTGAATGGATTTATTGGTTTTACTTCGTCCTCAGAGAAGACATCATCCAAGACTTCTAATGCACAATAAAGACCATCACTATACTTGCATGTCTTAATTCTCTCATCTGCCAGTTCCTTTGCGATTCTTAGAAATTCTCTCAATCCTGTTAAAACTTCTATATCCTCTTGTTGTTTAAAGAAAAACCACTCAACTAAAGATAGTATGAACTCCGATGGAGATTTATTAATTTCCTTGCATTTTTTTACAATTAACTGCTCCAAATCTGGAGGGATATCCAGAACTACTCTCATCTTCTCTTAGTTTAAAATTTATACTGTGTATCTTTTTTCAATTTTCTCTTCTTCCTTAGGGGCTTTTTCTTCTTTCTTTTCCTCCTTTTCTTCGAGAAAAATCTTAGCTAATTTATAATAGCCCTTTACATTACCTCCTATTGGATCGTCTGGAATCACAATGTCTCCAACATCCTTGAAGTTTCTTTGAAGTTCATCGTAAACTCCTGGTAAAGCTACTCCTCCACCAGTAGCGATTATTTTGTCTATGATTGTTGTAGATAAACCTTCCAATACAACCTTGACTCTGTTAGATATCCTTTCAACCCAGGATTTCATTAATCTATAGTAGTCGTCCATTATATCATCCTGAGATACAGAGACCTTTCTTCCGCTTCTTATTCTACCGACTTCGTAGCCTTCAACTGTTAATAGCTTTGTGATTTCCTCTGGAGTCAAACCAATGCCGATCTTATTCCTTATAGTAATTTCTAAATTCTCATAAAGTTTGTCAACACCTACTAGAATCGTGTCCCCTCTGAGAAATTCCATATAAGCCAAAGCTGCTACATCAGTAGTGCCAAATCCTATATCTATGCAAACTCCTGTATCCACACCCATGTAGGCTAGGGTGCCTACTGGTTGAGGAAATATCAGTATTTTTGCGTTTAACGCTTTAGATAGAGATTTTAGTAGCTCATTCCTTTCATATTTTGAAGATTTTACTGGCAATCCAGTTGAGATTAGCAAATCTTTGCTTTCAACATTCAACTTGGCCAAAGCATGTTTTGCTAATTCTATATAAGATGCATGAATTAACCTACCACCCTGTATTGGTCTTAATTCTTCCATATCCTCCAAGTTTTGAACCAAATGCAAAGCTTCATCGCCAATGTATGTTGCCTTTCCCCCTTTCTTTAAAACCCAATCAGTCTCTCCACTAAATGCCACTAGGCTTGGGAAAAGTATCACATCTTTTCCGTTTTTTGTGGCTTTTGTGTAATTAGTGCCAATGTCTAAGCCAATTGGTTTCATGGTATGAAATCTTTAGTTAGCTTTTATTAATCTTTTGATCGACTACTTGATACTTTCAACCAAATGAATACACAAGAGAAAATTTGGTTAACACATGCTTCATTTTCCAAATTGCTTTGCCCTAGAAAGTGAAGTTTTATCTGTTTCACTCGTTTATATCAAGGATTGCTTTGTGGTAAATTTTACAGATTTATCTCCGCTAATCTTTAATTTAATGAGATTTTTCAAGTTAAATAACCTTTATATCCTCTTTTTATCTCGGAAAATACCTAATTTGGTTATCTCAATTCGATACAGATTCTAAAAAAGAAATTAATAAATTATTTTACAAATTCAAAGCGTAATCCTGATGGTATTCTCATGAAAAAATGGATGAGATAAAGTAAATCCCAAAAAATAGAAATATTAGAATTGAAAAACACGATAAAACTTTGTTAGCTTTTTCACCCCAAATATTTACGGTTTTGTTTGAAGAATAAGATACAAAACCTAGCCAAGCAAAATCACATAATTCATGAACTATGATAAAGAGTATAATGCCTATTAAACCAAATGATGTCGAATACATTACCAAAACAAAACCAACTGTTAGCCACCAAATTATAAAATACGGATTTAACAAACTCATTAAAACTCCAGATATTAACCCACGATAATTAGAGGCCTTTGGGCTTTTACCATAGTTCCTTGCCTCATTAATAGCAAAATAGATTAGTACTAACCCTCCAATAAGTAATATTATCCTTTTTAAAGTGTTATCCATTACAAATGCACCAAACGTGAAAAGTGCCAAAATTATAGGAATTTCAACGATGGCATGTCCAGCAGAAATCACAAAGCCAGAATAGGGTCTTGTTCTGCCTTCTGCCACGGTAACAGCAAATAATGGTCCTGGCGCCATTACACCGCTCAGTGAGATCAATATTACAGTTAGCAAAAACTCATGTAACTCCATTTTTCAGCACCTTTTGGTCAATATTAAATAGTGACCTGGTCTTATAAGGAATGTTTCAACGATTTCATAACCTTTTGCCTTTACACTTTCTATAAACTTTTCAGATGTAACTACATATTCACATTCAGGAATCCTATATGATATAAATTTAACGTCCTCGTGGTGTCTAAGATACCACGGAAGAGGCCAATAATCATAGGTAGGTTCGTATATTGCTATGCATTTTCCACTTTCTTTTATTTTAATTATTCTCTCAGTTAGATCTATAACAGGAGGTTGTATTTGGATATAAATTAGATCTTCCGATGTGTCATTGTAATTTACATAAGTTATTTGCAACGATACTACCAAATTTACAAGCGCACCCGCTACAACTAATAATTTAAAATACTCTTCATATTTTTTAATGAAATTATCAACATAAATTGATGAAAACAATCCCAATGGTGCCACTAAGTGTAATAAAAGCCAAGGAACTTTATGAGCTATATAGTGGTAAATCGCAAACGCCATAAGCAACCAATAAAACGAAAATAACTCTAATCTACCAACTTTTTTGCTTAATAATCTTTTAAGAAAGACTGGAATCGCTATTAAAGATAAACCAAGAGGTAAAAACTCATACTGAATCAAAAGTTTAAAGTAGTAATATATTGGCTTCCAATGATCTTTTCGCTCATGCATCTTAACCCAATGGGACACTGCATCAATCGTGGCCGTTTTTAATCCTTCCATATTTGAAAACAGATTTGTATACAAAGCTACAAAGACAACAATAAATGGTATAACTACAGAAATTGTTTTAATAACAATACCTGGGTCTTTTTTAGGATTTCTTTCATCAATTTTAACTATTCTTAGCTTTTCGAGCAGCTGTAATACTATCAGAAAGGTTGTAAAAATGAATAAATATATATACCCGTTCTCTTTTGAGGTAAGAATTATTCCAAATAAAAAGGAGATTGCTGCAAGATACATTGGTCTTTTTGCTTCTAAATACCTGAAGTAAAAGTAAACTACCGCAAGAAACGATGCCACAAGAATAATATCGTTTCTCATGTATCTTGAATAATATAAAATTGATGTGGAAAACAGAGTTACAAATAATAACAAGTACACTCCCGAATTCAACCATCTTTTGAACTTATACGAAATAAAGACACAGATAAGGCTAAATATCACTGGAATTAATCTTGCTGTAATTTCCGAGTCTCCAAGTGTGAAAAAAACCGCTGCTGTTGTATAATATAGAAACGGACCATGATAAGCAGGATCGTATCTATAATATCCATCCTTCATTAAAATATAACTTAAATAAGCATGAATACTTTCATCATGGTCCATTGGTCTGGCATCTAGTTCATAGAAACGCGTAAAAACTGCAAGAACTGCGATTAACAAAACTAATAATTTTTTATTTTTTATATTTTCTAATTTTTTAAAAACATTCATGACTTCTTTGAAATTGTTGCTAGAGATTTTAAAACCTTTGGATAAAAAACACGCAAAAAATAGAATTTCTGCATTCTGTAAATAAGTGCAACCCCATAAATTATAAGAAGTCAATGATCCAAGGAACGAATAGGTGTCCCTAACTTTCAAGAAAATTTATTTGAATAAAAAATAAATCTTTCAAAGAAATGATCAGTAAGAAACTTCTTAAAGATTTAAAAGGATATCAAATTGTAGGTAAGCACTCTGCTGTAAAGGCGTGTCTTTGGTTAAAGAAATCAATGAGAGATAAAGGATTCTGTTACAAACAAAAATTTTACGGAATTCAAAGTCACAGATGTCTACAAATGACTCCAGCCTTGATCTGCAATCAAAGTTGCATTCATTGTTGGAGACCTGTTGAATTGCTAAGCGAAGTAAAAGATTGGGATCTTCCAGAATTTATTGCAAAAGAAAGCATAAACGCACAGCGTAGAATTTTAACAGGATTTAAAGGAACTCCAGATGTTAACTTAAAAAAACTAGAAGAAGCTCAAAATCCCAATCATGTGGCTATAAGCTTGATAGGTGAGCCTACACTTTATCCTTACCTTGATAAACTCGTAGAAATTTACAAATCCATGGGTATGACAACTTTTGTGGTTTCCAATGGAACAAATCCAGAAATGATAGAAAAAATCAAGCCCTATCAATTATATATAAGCTTATTAGCTTACGATGAAGAGAGTCACCTAGCTTTAAATAGACCAAAAAGAAATTACTGGAATAATATTCTGCAGTCATTAAAAATAATGTCTCAAAAGGATTGCAGAACTGTAATTCGCTTAACTGCAGTAAAAGGTTACAATATGAAACCTGAGAAGTTTGCACCATTACTAGAACTGGCATCTCCAATGTTCATTGAAGTTAAAGCTTACATGTATTTGGGTTATTCCAGATATAGACTTCCCCCAACCGCCATGCCAGAGCATCATGAAGTTTTAGATTACGCAAAAACCATTGCTAAATTAATAGATTATGAAGTTGCAGACGAATCTGAAGTTAGTAGAGTAGTTTTACTTAGAAGAAAATAGCGAGTTATTAAAAAAGGTTGGCCAAAAATGTTTGAAGAACTAGAAAAGTTTAGACTTGTTCTTGAAGAAAAAGAAAAAGCCAGAGAAGATTTAATTAAAAAATGCCGAGAATTAAGAATACTCTCAACAAAAGCTATCAATGCCGTTCATAAAGGAAAAATAGATGATGCAAAAGCAATACTTTCCAATGCTAAGGTCTTACTAGAAGATATCAAAAAGTACAAAAATACTTGTCCAGAGTTTTATTATTCCATAACACACAATTCTATGCAGGAATTTGCAGAAGCTTATGTCTTTTTATCAGTTATATCAGGTGAGAATGTAAAAATAAATAATATTGATGTTGAAATCCCAGCATTGTTATGCGGAATAGCTGATTTTGTTGGAGAGATGAGAAGATATATCTTAGATCTGTTAAGAAGAGGAAAAATAACTGAAGCTAACAGGTACATAGATATAATAGAAACTGTATATCAAACTTTAATCCAGTTTGACTTTCCAGAAAAGATACTTCCAGGATTCAGACATAAACTTGACATGGTTAGGGCTATGTTAGAAAGAACAAAAGCTGATCTCCTGACAGCAAAAGCTGCTCTTGAATGTAAAAAAGTTTCTTCTGAAGATTAATTTATATTATAAAAATGTAATTAACTTTACAAGAGTGTTAATATCTTACTTCTGAGGTCAATAAAAAACATTTTTAAGTTTAATACTCCTAAGGTAAAAATAGATAAATTTAAGGTAGGTATTGAAAATTTTAGAGCATTTAATTGAGTGTGCGATAGTTGAAAAAGGACCCGTGGCTCAGCCTGGATAGAGCGCCGGCCTTCTAAGCCGGAGATCGCGGGTTCAAATCCCGCCGGGTCCGCTGTTATTTTTCCTTTTTAAGTTTTGTAAGTTACATAAGGAATTTAAATACTTAAAAAAATCAAAAATTTCATTTAAACTTTAATCGTAACCCAGTACACAACCTTCATCAGCCTGACTTACAAGTTTGGCATACTTTGCCAAATATCCTTTTAGCTTTTTCATTTTTGGCTTCCATTTTTCTTTTCTTTCTAGTAATTCCTCTTTTTTAACATTTAATTCCAATTTTCTTTCAGGTATGTCTATTATAATTTCATCGCCATCCTCTACAAGCGCAATAGTTCCTCCAATTGCAGCTTCTGGGCTAACATGACCTATACAAGGGCCTCTTGTAGCTCCACTAAATCTTCCATCAGTTATTAGAGCTACTCTCTCCAAACCCATTCCTGCAATTGCAGCAGTGGGCATTAACATCTCAGGCATACCTGGTGCACCCCTAGGACCCATGTATCTTATAACCACAACATTTCCTTCCTTTACTTCGCCATTTAGTATTCCCTCCAGTGCCTCTTTTTCAGAGTCATAAACTTTTGCAAAACCCGTGAATCTAAGGAGTTCTTTCTTTACTGCAGCAGTTTTTACTACTGCTCCTCTTGTAGCTAAGTTTCCTCTAAGAATAGTTATTCCTCCCTCTTTTGAGATCGGTGACTTAAGATCATGTATAATATTTTTCCCTCTTACATAAGCTCTATCTGCTATTTCATGTAATCTCATGCCAGAAACCGTCATTTCATTATGAATTAAATCTTTAGCCTTATTAATTAACATTGGTACTCCTCCACTTTCATCAAGATCTGCTACAGTGTACTCGCTTGCAGGATCTAGAGAAACTATATGAGGTGTTCTTTTACTTATTTCGTCAAACAAGTCAAGAGTTAATTTTATCCCCCTTTCCCTAGCTATTGCTGGTAAATGTAAAACCGTATTAGTAGAGCCGCCTATGAGCATATCAACCGTAATAGCGTTTTCAAAGGATTTTTCCGTAATAATATCGCTTGGTTTTATGTCGTACTTTATCAGTTCAACCACTCGTCTACCGCTTTCCTTAGCTATTCTAAATTTTCTCGATGAACCACATGGAGATGTAGAGCAATATGGCAGCGTTAAACCTAAAACCTCAGTTAGTATTTGCATCGTATTTGCAGTATATAATCCTTGGCAACTTCCGCAATAAGGTGCACAAAAATCCTCGTAAATTTTTAACTCTTTTTTTCCTATTTTACCAGCCTTAAACATGCCTACTGCTTCAAAAGCTGTTTTAATTGTAGCAATTTTTCCTTCAACTTTCTCAGGCAACATTGGTCCTCCTGTAACAACTATAGATGGTATATCCATTCTAAATAAGGCCATTAACATCCCTGGTATAATCTTATCACAAGCACCAACTAGCACCAATCCATCAAACTTATGTGCTTCAACCATACATTCTATTGAGTCTGCAATTATCTCTCTTGATGGTAAAGAGTAACACATACCATCGTGACCCATAGCTATTCCATCACACACACCTATAACTCCAAACTCAAAAGGAACTCCCCCTGCTGATAAAATACCCTCCTTAACAGCCTGAGTTAACTTATCCAGCAACGTATGTCCAGGTACTATGTTATTATATGCATTAGCTATACCAACAAACGGTTTATCAAAATCAGCATCTGTTACTCCAGTTGACTTTAGCAAAGCCCTATGCGGTAATCTTTCTACTCCCTTTTTTATTTCATCACTTCGCATAATTCGAGTAAAGATTTCGAGCTTTTTTATTTTTCTATTTATCTTTGGACCAAAAACACAGCCAAAATAAAAAGTTCAGATAATATTATCAAAAAATACACATCCTAATGCAATTAAAAACGCTTTAAATTTAATAGTTAAATAAAGAACCTAAACTCTTCAGTTTATTTAATAAAATTAAGTTGAAACAAAATCATTTATATATATGTATTAAAATAGATTATTTTTAAATTAAAATAATTACAAAAAATAAAAGAGATAAATCCCCGAATTTATGTTCTTAGTGCTAATTTTATGTCTTCAGCTTTTACAGTTTTTCTGCCTGCATGTTTTGCTATTTCGACCGCTTTCTTTGCTATCTGGGTAGCCCATTCCTCAAGTATCTCGACCATTGTTTCCCTTGCATCTTCACTAACTCTCTCTGCACCAGCCTTTCTTATTAGTCTGTCAACTGGAGCAATAGGTAGCTCAGCCAACTCTACTCACCTCCTACATTAGCCCTCTAATTATTTTAGATATATATAGTTTTCGATTGAAATTGAAAATCTTGCGGTATTTCATATTATGCCGCTATCACTTTTAGGCGTTGGTCAAAATCCACAAACATTTCAAAGTTTAATTGAGTCCTCTACCCTGAAACAATTAAAAATTCCATATATTATAAACTATAAATAATTTGTATGAAGAATATTTTTAATAAGTTCTCAAGGATTTTAGAATTACGAAAAAAGGTGCTAGGTTAAAATTCATAATCTTGATCTTTGATGCTACCTATACAAACTTGAAACAGTATATATACACATGGACTTATCTCTAGTTCAAAGTTTATCGTTAAGATAAAGAATTCACAAAATGTCACTAAAGGAAGCTTGCTCTTCAGGGCGGAGAGGAATTAGGGAAGGAGGAAGTGGGAGGTTGGTTTAGATTATGTTGGAGATGTTGTAGAGGATTGCACTTTCTCCCGAAACATTTTTTACTCCCTTTTTCCTATCTGTCCTTCAGAGGATTGCTCTGACCTGGCCTGATGACGCCAACCGGCCCCGTGAAGCTACTGTAAGGTAGTGGAGTGGAGAGTTCCCTTATGGGG
>CAZCHG010000010.1:0-28385 GCA_964498465.1 uncultured archaeon
CTCATTTCATGGTACTTTAGTGCTTTGAGTTTGGTGAAACTCTTAATGTTGTTCCTTACAGCGTAGAGTACCAGTTGTTCTACCATGTTACGGTATATGTCTTCTAGTTCAATGAAAACTCTAAACGCTTTCCTAGGTAGCTTAACGCTCTTAACAATAACTGTTCTAACTATTCTATTCATTCTCCTCAACCTCCTCTAGAAGCATCTTGAATCCTTGAACGAGCCTCTTTTTCTTGTGACTTTCTATTCTATACAATTTACCAGCAAACGATGTTGCGATGGCTATCAAGTCTTCTACAAGTTCTTGGTATGCATCTTTTGACTCTTCACAATAAAAAACCTCTATCTTTACCGTTCTAACTCTCCGCTATTTTCATAACTTTTGGTGTACATGTAGCGGAAAGCCTTCCCGCCTCCATTCATCGACGGGCTTTCGGGGGGAACGGGACTCCTCACATTTATCTTACCATAGCTCCCGCCCTTTCGGGCTTACCCTCTCTCTACCCTTTCCACATCCAGAGCGGAGCTTATTTAACATGACAAAACCTTACTTTTATAAAGGTTTTTGGAGTTAAAAGTTATCGTATGTTACTAATGCAACATTATAAGCTTCTCCCCCCCCCGAGAAGTATTCATCAAAAATATTTTAACTCTGAATTAGAACTCAGAGTATTTTAAAACTGCCAGCTACAACCTATATTCTCTACTATTCTCTACTCTCTTGCGAGTTCCTGCTTTTCAAAGCGAGGTTTTCGTGGGCGATAAATATTTTCTTATGTTCTCTTATAAATCCTAAAGGTACGAAAAGTGAACATGGAAGTAGAAGTCAATTTTACAAATAAGCTTCTTAAGTGACACTTGCTAGCAATCATTAAATTTTTTAGTGATTCGATATAAAGTTAAGATGACCAAAAAATCTGAAATAAAATAAAAAGGGTTGTTTTCCGTGTTAAGGGCGGATTTGCACGTCCACTCAAAATATAGTGATGGAAGAAATAGTGTAAAAGAGATTTTAAAAGCTGCGCTGGAGAAAAGATTAAACATAATAGCAATAACTGATCATAATACTGTGCAAGGGTCGCTAGAAGCGATTGAAGTAGTCCATAATGAACAATTACCGTTAATAGTGGTGCCAGGAATTGAAATCAGTGCAAAAGAAGGACATATACTAGTTTATGGCATAAAGGAAGATTTAGAGCCAGGATTGAGTATTAGAGAAGTTGCTGAAAAAGTAAAAAAGCAAAACGGAGTTATAGCTTTGGCTCACCCATTTAATTTTTTTAAAAAAGGAGTTTTAAATCCATTTAAGGTTATAAATTATGTAGACGCAATTGAAGTATTTAATGCGAAGGTATATTTTGGAATAACAAATTACCTTGCTCAAAACCTATGTAATATGTTTAAGAAATCTATGATTGGTGGAAGTGATGCGCACTCAGTAGAGATGTTAGGATACGGTTTAACGATTTTTAACGGAGTTACGAATAGCGATCAAGTTCTAAATGATATAAAAGAAGGAAAAACTTATGTAATGGGAAAGAAAATTCCTTTTTTTATTCAAATTAAACACTCAATTAATAAGGTGACAGAAAAATGGTTATAGAAAGGATTAGTACAGGAATTCCAAAATTAGATAAATATTTAGCAGGTGGAATACCAAAGGGATTAGATGTAATTTTGCATGGAGATCCAGGAAGTGGGAAAACAACGTTTGCAATACAATTTATTAAGGAAGGTTTAAAGAATGGAGAAAACTGTATTTTCGTGGAATTAGATATTCTGATTAGAGATTTGAAGAGAAAAATGAAGTTATTAGGTTTGGACTATGAGAAATATATAGAAAAAGGAAAATTGATAATAATAGATGGAGTTAGTGGAAAAAGGTTAGGGACTGAAGTAGGGGATAGATTCTCCATAAAAGATCCTAGAGACTTAAATGCCATCGCAAAAGTTATAAATGATGCAAAGCAGGAGTTAGGAGACGAAGGTAGAATAGTTATGGATTCATGGGCATCGATAGCTTTGAATTTTCCAACTGAAAGTAGAGGATTAATAAGATTTACGGAAGCATTTATAGTTGAAGCAAGAAATTCCGGCTATACATCTTTAATTATCACAGATTTCTCAGTTGATGATCGGCTAATGAGAATATTGAGACATATAGCGTCTGGATTCATAGAATTAATAACAAAGTTTAATGAGGATTTATCAAAGAGAAGATATATACTGATACATAATTTACAGTTTACGCCTCATGTAGAAACCCCTATTCCATATATAATTAGTGATAGGGGTATAGAAATAGTTGAGGAGGAATACTTTAAGGAATATTTAATGAAAAACTCGGTTTTTAGCTGAATTTTTAAAAACTAAGTTTAATGCGACTTTAACTTAATCTCTAAAATTTCACCTTTTGGAGTTCTCTCTTTAAAAATCTTGCCGGTAAATACATAGATCTCGGTATCTTCTAAAAGCCAGCAATCTGGAGGCAAGCCTGTTTTCATGCAGGTTTGTGACAGAAACTCCTCTTGGTCAAAGTTATATTCTACCGCAACCTGTGGTAAAAGAAGACCAGAGTACACTCCTCTTTTTATAAGAAGACCGTGAACGCCTATTTTAATATGTTTGGGCAAATCGGCTTTTTTTACATCAAGTTTTACTGGTGGAGTTAAAATTGTTACTTCAACACAAATCTTACTCATTTCATCAAGTGTAACTGGAGGAAATCTGGGATCTTCTGTAGCTGCAGCAATTGCTGATTCTATTATAGCCTCATCAAGTCTTTTAATTGGATATGGAAATCCTATACATCCTCTTAATTCACCATTTTTTGTTAATGTTGTGAAGACACCCATTTTTTTACTAAATATACCTCCTAGTCTATCCTTGATGACAATTTTATCTTTGAGATAAGACTCTATCGCTTTTCTGGCAAGTTTTACTGCAGTTTTACCGTCAGCCAGTTCTATCTTTATAACTTCCTCTTTACTCATATCATAAACACCCTTAGTATTAATAGTAAGGAGATACAAGTTTTTTACTTTATTCTCATTTTTTCTAAGAAATTTAAAACTCTTTGGTAGAAGCTCTTTTTAAGAACTTACATTATTTTTTAAATAAAAATAATCTATAAAAGTTAAAACTAGTCTTGCCAGAATTTTAAAAATAAAACAATTACTCTTTTTTCGAAATACTTTTAAACCTTTTATATTTTTCTAGTTTGCGAAGACAAAAGCTTAAAAAATTAAATAAGTGGAGAAACTAAATATAAAGTTATGGAACGCGCAATCTATAAAGTCTTACAAGTTTTTTACATTTTATCCTCTTGGAAAACATTGAAATCTAGTCTAAAAGCTTATTAAAAAGATCTAAACTTTAAACTTAAACTAATAGAAATATTAGTTTAAAGCTAAAAAATTTGAAGGTGATATCCTTGGAAAAATCTGAGATTTTAAGGAAAATTAAAGAAACAGAAACAAAAATTGAATATGAATTGAAATCTGCTGAGGAAGAAAGAAAGAGAAGAATCACCACTGCAAAAGAAAAAGCTCGCGAAATATTAGCAAAAGCTGAAGAAGAGGCTAGAAAATTAAAAAATAATATTCTAGAAAAAGCAAAATCTGATATAAACGAGGAAAGTAAAAAATTGAAAGAGCAAAAAATGAAAGAACTGGAAAAACTTATAGCAAAAGCGAGGGGTAAAATTGATGAAGCTGTAGATTATTTATATAATACATTCTTGGAGGAAGTAAAGCATGCTTAAACCGGTCGAAATGACGAAGATATCCATAGTAGGACCAATCAGACATCTTAGAGAAACAGCTGATATTTTACATCAGCTGAATTTAATCCATATAGAAGATTACGATGAAAGTGAAGAATATTTTTCTTTAGGAAAACCATTAAAAGAAGCTTCGCAGTACTCAAAGTATTTGATCACTCTTAGATCGCTGTTATCTTATATAGGAATTAACAAAGAAACTTATGAACCTAAAAAGATATTTAAAGTCTCAGAACTAGACAGAGATCTTGATAAAAAAATAGCGGAACTTGAAGAAAAAATACATAAGAAAATAAACAAAATTAAGGAATTTGAAGATGAATTGAGGAAACTAGAGGATGAGAAGAAAAAATTAGAACCACTAGCAAGACTTGGTTTACCTTATGATCTATTGTTGGGCTATAAAAACATAGAAGTCTTTATAGGAACGGTAAAAATAGATCCTAGGGACAAATTATTAAAAATTACTGACAAATTAGAAGTTATAACAAAGGAATACGAAAAAGAAATAATCTGCGCAGTTTTTGTCAAGAAAGAGTATCGTAATGAAGTTATAAGAACTCTAGCTGAACTAGGTTTTAAAGAAATAGAAATACCAGAAATTAAAGGGGATTTTGCACAAAGACTCAAACAAATAGAATCAAAAATATCAGAATTAACTCAAACAATTGAAAAGGAAAAAAGAGAAGTCGCTGAACTAGAAAAAGAGAATATAGATCTAATTTTGGCTCTCGAGGAACATTTAAGTATAGAGACTGAAAAAAGCGAACTACCATTGAGAATAGCAACATCGAAGTACGCATTTGTAATAGTAGGTTACATACCAAAGGAGAAGTACAGTGAAGTGAAAGAAAAAATAGAAACTTTAACCAAAGGAAAGGTTACAGTTAACGAAATAAGAGATAAAAAATGGAAACCACCGACAGCCTTCAAAAACCCGGATCCATCTAAACCATTTGAACTTTTAACAACAATGTATTCAATACCTAAATATTACGAAGTAGACCCAACGCTTTTAGTATCATTATTTTTCCCATTCTTTTTCGGACTTATGCTTGGAGATGTAGCTTATGGAAGTTTACTGCTAATTCTCAGTGCAATCTTAGTTAAAAAATTAAAATCTGAAACATGGCAGAAATTAGGTAGAATTTTGATGTACTCTGGTGCAATGACAATCATATTCGGGTTAATATATGGTGAATTCTTTGGATTTGAGTTATACGGAGAAGAAAGCATACTAGGTGGACCTTTTACACATTTAAAGCCTGTATTTCATAGATTACATGAAGCTCCAAAGCTACTGCTAGTTACAGTTTGTATTGGTATTTTACACATGGGTATCGGTTTTATACTGGGTATTAGAAACATAGCTAAGGCACATGGTTGGAAAGAAGCAATCAAGGAGAAGTTAAATTGGTTATTTGCATTGATATCTATAGCTTTAATAATTTTCGGCTTTTTAATGAACATTGTTCAAAATAAACCAGCATTTTCAATAAACTTAGCATACATTGGAGCAATACCTTTCATTGCGGCGTGGGCAATATTAACAATACTTGGAGAAGGGCCTTTATTTTTAATAGAATATTTTACGCTACTTAGTAACACTATAAGTTATGCTAGATTGTTGGCAGTAGGATTATCTAGTTTAGGATTGGCTATAGCATTTAATAAAATTGCATTTGGTTTACTTTGGCCAAAAGGATTAGTAGGTGTAGTGTTAGCGGTGTTAGTCTTACTAATAGGACACACAGTAAACTTGCTGTTGGGTATTCTTGATCCAGCTCTTCAAGGTCTGCGTTTGCATTATGTAGAGTTTTTCACAAAATTTTTTGAAGGAGGAGGTGTAAAGTACAACCCGTTTGGTAGAAGAAGAAAATTTACGGAGGTGTAAAAAATGGCTGCAGAAGGTTTAGTTGCAGTTGGTGCTGGATTGGCGATAGGTTTGGCGGGCATTGGCGCGGGACTAGGCGAACAAGCAATAGGTGCTGCAGCAGTAGGAGCTATGGCAGAGGACCCAGAATTTTTCGGAAAAGGTCTACTAATGACAGTTATTCCAGAAACTATTGCTATATTTGGATTAGTTGTAGCTGTTTTGTTGATGTTCATGTAAAGGTGTCACAATGGGTCTAGAAACAGTATTGGAAGAGATATCTAAGGAGGGTTATGAGAAAATAGAAAAAGTAAAAAAAGAAACTGAACTAGAAGTAAAAAAAATTATAAGCAATGCTGAAGAAAAGGCGAAGGAAATCATAGAAAAAGCTAAAAGCGAAGCTGAAAGAGAAGCTTTATTATTAAGAAAAAGACTACTATCAGGTGTAAGATTAGAGCTTAAAAGAGAAGAATTAAGGAGAAAACAAGAAATTTTTGACGAAGTATTCAAGAAATTCAAAGAAAAAGTAAAAAACATGGATGAAAAAACAAAAAGGGAAATCTTGGAATATCTAATAAGTAAATACGAAAGAGAAGGATATATCATTTATTCTAGGAAAGAAGACAAAGAGTTAGTGGAAAAGCTGACAAATATGAAATACGCTGGAGAAATAAATTGCTTAGGGGGAATAATCATAGAAAAGGAGGATGGTACGCACAGAATAAATTTGGTATTCGACGAAATAGTCAAGGAACTTTACGAACGTAGAATTAAAGATGTGCATAGAATTTTATTTGAGTAAAAAGTAAAGTTGATCAAATTTGTTTTTATTTTTTAGCGGATTTATAATTTTTAAATTTTTTAATAAAAATTTGTAAATTTAAATAAGTTTCAGGTGTTATAGCTGTGCGGAAGGCGAAATTGAAGGTAAAGCTACCAGAATGGGCGTATATAGTTGCCAGAATAAGAGTAATGAGTAGAAAGCTGATTCCAAAAACGGAGTACCTGAAACTATTAAACATGGATCTCAATGAAATAATAAAATACCTTGAGGAAACAGAATACAAAAGGGAAATTGATGAACTAGCTTATAAATATAAAGGACTGGAATTAATTGAATATAGCTTAACCTTGAATCTTTCCAGAACTTACAGAAGGATTTTGAGGTTAACTAGAGGCGCAGCAAGGGAAATAATATTAAAGTACTTGAAAAAGTGGGATTTCTGGAATATAAAGAACATAATTAGAGGTAAAAAATTTGGCTTCTCAAAAGAGGAAATTGAAGGCACACTAGTGATTGCGGGAGAGTATGATGAGGACTTTTACAAGTCATTATTAGTTAGAGAGGGTTTAGAGGACATAATAAAAGAGTTTGAAAAAGAGCCATATTATCACATTTTAGAAAAGCTGATTACTGAAAGACCGCTAAGCAAGTATGAGGATGAATTAGATAAGTATTATTATTCCACGCTAATTGAGATTGAGCCAAAGACTAAAGACTTAAAGATTTTCATTAATTTTATAAAAATGGAAATAGATATAAAAAATATAAAAACAATATTAAGACTAAGAGCAGAGGGATCTAAACCAGAAGAAATTTTTGAGAAAATAATTCCTGGAGGATATCAACTCAGCGAGGCTGAAGCAAGAAAATTGGCTACTGCTGAGCAAAAGGAGTTGTTTGAGCAGCTAAAAAAATACTGGTTCTGTGAAGAAGTTGAGGAAAAAGTTGAAACATTACCATTATCGAGATTAGAAGTTTGCCTCGATAGAACATGGGCAAAGAAGGTAATTGTACATTCGAGGTACAATCCTGTATCAGTTTTACCAGTGCTTGGATACATTTTACTAAAGAAAATAGAGGTAGATAATTTAAGAATATTAGCTAGAGGAAAAGAAGAAGGAATACCTGCAGAAACTTTAAAGGAACAATTGGTGTTAATATGAAATTGGCTGTGATTGGTAGTTTTGAGTTTAATTTGGGTTTTAGATTAGTAGGGATAAGAGATATTTATGATGTGGAAAACTCTGAACAAGTTGTTAAAGCAGTACTAGATGTTTTAAAAAGAAAGGACATTGGTGTAGTTGTAGTAGAACATAAATTTATGGAAGAAATGCCTATAAGCTTAAAAAGAGAAATTGAAGAGCAGACTGAAAAGGCGTTTGTACCAGTCGGTGGTGAAGAGGTTAAAGAGCTTAGAGATAAAATTAGGAGAGCTTTAGGTGTTGATTTATGGAAGCTAAGAAAGTAGGTGAGATTTATAGGGTTTCTGGGCCATTGGTAGTTGCTGAGGGATTAAAGGCTAGGATGTACGATGTATGTAGAGTTGGGGAAGAAGGGCTAATGGGAGAAGTTGTAGGATTAACTGGAAACAAAGTGCTAATACAGGTTTACGAGGACACTTCTGGAATAAAACCAGGGGATAAAGTAGAAAACACTGGAATGCCATTAAGCGTAGAACTGGGACCCGGTTTGCTAAAATCAATATATGATGGTGTGCAAAGACCTTTACCAGTATTGAAAGAAGTTAGTGGTGATTTTATCTCAAGAGGAATTAGAGCACCAGCTTTGGATAGAAAAAAGGAATGGGATTTTGAACCAGCGTTAAAGAAAGGAGACAAAGTAAAAGGAGGTGAAATATTAGGTACCATACAAGAGACAGAACTGGTAGAGCACAGAGTTCTGGTACCACCAAATACTCGTGGTGAGATAGTTGAAATTTATCAAGGTAATTTCAGAGTAGATGAAACTGTTGCAGTTTTGGATAACGGTACAAAGCTAAAGCTTTATCATACTTGGCCAGTTAGAGTACCGAGACCTTATTTGGAAAAATTGCCTCCGATAGTCCCTCTTGTGACAGGACAGAGAATTTTAGACACGTTGTTTCCAGTAGCAAAGGGAGGTACTGCTGCAATTCCTGGACCCTTCGGAAGCGGCAAATGTGTAGACGGCGAAACTTACATATTGACTAAAGAATTCGGGCTGATAAAAATAAGAGATTTATATGAAAAATTAAAAGATAAAGGTAAATTTGTAAAGAATGAAAATGAAGAATGGGTGATATTAGACAGACCAATAACAGTATATGGTTACAAAGATGGAAAAATTACAGAAATAAAGGCTACGCACATTTACAAAGGTAAAACTCTTTCAGTTATTGAAATTAGAACAGAAAGTGGAAGGATAATAAAAGTAACACCGATACATAAATTATTTACTGGAAAATTGTGTTTAGATGGATTAAAAATTGAAGAAAAAGAGTCTATGAACTTAAAAATAGGAGACAGAATAGCTGTGGTTGAGAAAATAGACATAAATGAACGGTATGAATTATTAGACGAGGATCTGGCCAAATTCCTTGGATACATTATTGGAGATTATACGTTAAATGGTGACACGGTAAAAATTGTTAATAAACGCATAATTGATAAAATTAAAGAAATAACAGATAATCTTAGAAAAATTGGAGTTGAATTTGAAAATGATCACGAATTGAAAATTATAAATAGAGAATTGATAGAACTACTTAATGATTACACAATTTTACTCAAGAAAGTGATTTTATCAGAAGAAAAGATTGTAAAAGCGTTTATTGAATCATATTTGTCTAAAGTTAGTAACAAAGAATCAAATGTAATAAAAATTACAGTCGATTCTGAAGAGTTTTTAGCATATATAGCATATGCACTTTCAAGAGTCGGAAAAGTCTATAAACTAGCGAAAAGTGACAGTAAATTTGAACTTATTGTTTATGAGGATAAATTGAAACTTGAAAGAAAAGTACCAGTACACTTTAGTGATATTAGATCTGAGGAACTCAGTTACAGCTGTATTGAAGCGTTAGCTAGAAATTTGGAGAATGATGCATTGATAAAAGTGATGAAGAATCATCTATCGCATGTGTTCTTTGATAGAATTGTTGAAATAAATTTTATAGTTAAAGAACAGGAAGTTTTTGATATAACTACAGAAACTCACAATTTTGTTGGAGGAATTTTGCCAACCCTGTTACATAATACAGTTACGCAACATCAACTTGCAAAATGGAGTGACACTCATGTTGTAATTTACATAGGCTGCGGTGAAAGAGGAAATGAAATGACAGAAGTTTTAGAAGAATTTCCAAAGTTGGAAGATCCAAGAACTGGTAAACCTTTAATGGAAAGAACAATTTTGATCGCGAATACGTCTAATATGCCAGTCGCAGCTAGAGAGGCTAGTGTGTACACGGGAGTAACTTTGGCAGAATACTTCAGAGACATGGGTTATGATGTTGGACTCATGGCTGACTCTACTTCACGTTGGGCTGAAGCGATGAGAGAAATTTCCGGAAGATTAGAAGAAATGCCAGGTGAGGAAGGATATCCAGCTTATTTGGCATCAAGATTAGCAGAATTTTACGAAAGGGCTGGAAGGGTTAGAACATTAAATGGAAAGATCGGTAGTGTAACTATAGTTGGAGCAGTTTCCCCACCTGGTGGAGACTTCAGCGAACCAGTAACTCAGAATACGCTTAGAATCGTAAAAGTGTTCTGGGCGTTGGACGCAAAATTGGCATCAAGAAGACACTTTCCAGCCATAAACTGGTTAATGAGCTATAGTCAGTACTTAGATGCATTAAAAGAGTGGTATGATAAAAATATTGCTCCAGATTGGAGTCAGCTTAGAGCTTGGGCAATGGAAACCTTGCATGAGGAAGCAAGTCTTCAGGAGATAGTTCAATTAGTGGGTAGTGATGCTTTACCAGAATCTCAAAGAGTTTTGCTAGAAGTAGCCAGATTAATAAGAGAAGTTTTCTTACAACAGAATGCTTATCATCCGGTAGATACGTATTCTGATCTAAGGAAACAATACTTCATGCTAAAAACTTTAAAGGAGCTTAACGATATATTTTTCAAAGCACTCGAGAAAGGAAAAACTGCAGAAGAAATAATAACTGTTCCAGGAAAAGAAGAATTTGCCAGAGCAAAGTTTGAGGAGAATTATGAGGAGGCATTTAATAGAGCTTTAGAAAAAATAAGAAAGAATTTGTTGGGTGGTTAATATGGAAGAGTATAGAACAATAAAGCAAGTTACGGGTCCACTTATTTTTGTTGAAAAAACAAGACCAGTAGGTTATGGTGAACTTGTCACGATAACCTTGCCAGATGGGACTGTGAAAAGAGGACAAGTGCTGGATACATCTAGAGATGTAGTAGTAATACAGGTTTTTGAAGGAACAAGAGGTATAGATACAAAATCCACCGTTAGATTTACTGGAGATATAGTTAGATTATCGGTTTCATACGATATGCTTGGAAGAATCCTTTCTGGTTCTGGAGAACCAATAGATGGAGGACCAAAGATAATTCCTGAAGAAAGAAGAGAAATAATAGGATCAGCTATAAATCCCTATGCTAGAGCATATCCAAGAGAATTCATTCAAACGGGAATATCAGCTATAGATGGTATGAACACACTAGTAAGGGGTCAAAAGCTACCAATTTTTAGTGGAAGTGGATTTCCTCATAACGATATAGCTTTACAGATAGCTAGACAAGCAAAAGTAAGAGGGGAAGAAGAAGAGTTTGCTGTAGTTTTTGCGGCAATAGGTATAACAAGTGAGGAGGCTAAATATTTCATAAAAGATTTTGAGACTACTGGGGCTTTGGAAAGAGCCGTGGTTTTCCTAAATTTAGCTAGTGATCCACCAATAGAGAGACTTTTAACTCCAAGAATGGCTTTAACGGCAGCGGAATTCTTAGCTTATGAATATGACTTGCATATCTTGGTTATTTTAACTGACATGACAAACTATTGTGAAGCTTTAAGAGAGATATCTGCCGCGAGAGAGGAGGTTCCAGGAAGAAGAGGATATCCTGGCTATATGTACACAGATCTAGCAACAATATATGAAAGGGCTGGAAGAATTAGAGGTAGAAAGGGTAGTATTACGCAGATGCCAATTTTAACCATGCCAGGAGATGATATAACCCATCCGATACCAGATTTAACTGGATATATTACAGAGGGACAGATAGTTTTAAGCAGAGAACTGTATGGTAAGGGAATTTATCCACCAATTAATGTTTTACCATCATTAAGTAGATTAATGAAGGAAGGAATAGGAGAGGGAAGAACTAGAGAAGATCATGCTCAGCTTAGCAATCAACTCTATGCAGCTTATGCAGAGGGAGTAGATCTAAGAGGTCTTGTAGCAATAGTGGGTGAAGAAGCGTTAAGTGAGAGAGATAGAAAATTGTTGAAATTTGCTGATGAATTTGAGAGAAAATTTGTTAATCAAGGTAAATATGAGGAAAGAGATATTGATCAAACACTGGATCTGGGATGGGAGCTATTGGCAATGCTACCTGAAGCAGAACTAACAAAAATTGAGAGAAAGTACATCAAGAAGTATCATCCAGCCTATAGAAAGAAGAAAGCAGCATAATTTTTTTCTATCACTTTTTTACAATTTTTAATGTTAGTTATTTTTGAAAGGTCTTAAAACATGATCGAAGTTCAGCCAACAAGAATGGAATTATTGAAACTAAAAAGGAGAATAAAAATGGCGAAGAGAGGTCACTCTCTCCTGAAAATGAAAAGAGACGGACTAATAATGGAATTTAGAAGCATATTAGATGAAGCTAGGGAAATTATAGGAAAAATGGTAGAGAAGTATAAAAAGGCTAGGGAAAAAATAGCCTTTGCAATGGCTTTGGATGGAGTGATTGCAGTAAAATCTGCGGCTTTGGCCAATCCTGTAGAACCTGAGTTTGTATTACTCAAGAAAAACATAATGGGAGTAGTGGTACCAGTTATAAAAAGAAGAAAAATAAGAAGAACTATTCTTGAGAGGGAATACGGTGTAATTGGAACTACTACTAGAATTGATGAGGCTGTTAGCGCTTATGAGGAGTTAGTAGATGCAATTTTAGAGGTAGCTGAAGTGGAGACAACCTTGAGAAGACTTATAGAGGAAATAGAAAAAACAAAGAGAAGGGTAAATGCTTTGGAGTACAGGGTTATACCAAGAATGGAAGAAACTGAGAAATATATATCTTTTAGATTAGAAGAAATGGATAGAGAGAATATTGTTAGATTAAAGAAGATTAAAGCTAAGATAGAATCTAGATCATAGAAAATCGTTTAGCTTTTGCAAAATTCTTGCAGCGATAAGAATCTCTTTAATACTAATTTTCTCTCTTTTGGTATGGCAAAGTTTTAAATCTCCAGGTCCCCAAATTACAACTTTACACCCAGCATTTTTGAAATTTATACCATCTGTCCAAGATAACATTTCTGTAAATTCTGGACTCAAACCGACAGATTTTATTGCATTCACTAGGTGTTTAGGTATATTATTTTCAATAAATCCATTGCACTCTTCAAGAATTTTTATATCAACTTTTCTTACGCATGATTTAATCGTATAAATTACCAACTTCTTTAGATTTTTTACTTCTTCCTCAGGTTTTACTGGAAAATCCAATCTAACTATGCAATCGGACGGTGTAGCGTAAATATCACTACCGCATTTTATTTCTTGAATAAAGAAGTCTAAATTTAAAGTTTTTAATTTTTGAATCATTTCTAATAGCATATCTACTGGAGTTATTACTTCTTTAAAATACGCTCCGTGTACGGAATCATCATAAATCCTAATTAATAATTCAAAGGAGCCATAATGTTTATTAGCAATTTTTAATGATGTAGGTTCCATAACTATGACGTAGTCTGGTTTTAAATTCCTTAGTAGATATTTGGATCCTGTACCTCCCTCTTCCTCATCAACTAGGAAAGCAATACCATATTTCAGCTCATCAATTTGTTCTAATGCATAGAGCATTGCTGCAATACTACCTTTTGCATCACATACTCCAGTACCGTAAGCTGAGACATCATTAATTCTAATTTCAGCTACCTTTTTGATGGTATCCATATGTGTTGCAATTAAAAAGGGTGATCGAGGGTTTAAGATAACATTGCCAACTTCATCCTTTTTTGGATTGTATCCTAGCTTACTTAAGTAATCAACTAAGAAATTTGCTAGTTCACATTCCTCACCGGAGGGAGAATAAATTTTTGCAATTTTTTCTAATATTAATTTAATTTTATTCATCATATTTATCATTACCATTGCCTAAAATTAAATTTTTAGGAATAACTTTCAGCAATTTATCTCTCTTTTCCGCATTAATTAAAAGTCGTAAAAAACAAAATTATTTTTGAAATGGACATCTCAATAAAAAAGGTTGACAAAAGTTACATGGATTCGTTTGTCAAACTATATAAGGAGTCTTACAAGGGTTTAGAAATGTACGCATACACGAGAATTAGAGATATAAAGAGATACTTCAAGTGGTTGCTATCTAGAGACCCTGATGGTTTTTTTGTGGCAGAAATAGATGGAACAGTAGTGGGGTTTGTTGCATCTGATGCAAATTGGTTTAGTTTTGCTGAGTTCAAAAAGATTGGCGAAATACATGAAATTTTTGTACACCCAAAGTGGAGAAGAAAAGGGATAGGTTCAACACTTTTATTAAAGGCTATGAATTATATAAAAAGCAGAGGTAGAGATAAAGTTGAATTATGGGTTGGTAATAATAATTTAGGCGCTATAAAGTTTTATAAAAAATTTGGATTTAAAGAGGAAGAAAATTTAGGTAAATGGATAAGGATGGGAAGGAAAATTTAAAGATAGGAGAATTATTTTGTCCGGTTTGTGGAAGATTAAAAACCAGATGTATATGCAAGAAAAAAACAATTAGAGAAGAGAATATAAAGTTACTTGAAAAAGTTGCTGGAAGAAGAACTGATCTTTTACCGATATTTGATACTGATGACCAAATTGTTTATTATAAAATATTGAATCCGTTCAATCCTGATCCAGATGTACCACTGGAAAAGGCGGGAATTGATGAAAGATCAAAAACTGCTCTAAAGTCAAAAGGAATACTTAAATTATATAAGTTTCAAGATGAGGCTATAAGAGAAATAAAAAAAGGAAAAAATGTAGTAATTGTGGCACCTACTGGATTTGGAAAGACTGAAGCATATATAATTCCAGTATTGGAGAAAATTCACTATGAAGGAGGAAAGGCTATAGTAATTTATCCAACCAAGGCACTAGCCAGAGATCAGGAATATAAAATAAAGTATTATTCTTTCTTTTTCGGATTAAGAGCAGTAAGATTTGATGGAGATTCCACAGAAAGTGAAAGAGAACTCGTTTTTGGAGACAAAGCAGATATAATTCTAACAAATCCAGACATGATAGATTATCACCTTAGAAGTACACCAAAATTCAGAAAAGTCGCCAAGAAAGTTAAGTTTATTGTTGTGGATGAGTTGCATAGTTATACTGGTTTGCTGGGATCTCATTTACATTATATTATAAAAAGATTAGAAAGATTTTCAAAATTCCAAATAATTTGCTCCTCAGCAACTATAGCTAATCCAGAGGAATTTGCTAGAGAATTGTTTGACAGAAATTTTGTATTAATTAAAGCTGAACATAGAAAAGGTAAACAACACTTTATAATGATTTACAGCAGAAGTTTATATACTACTATAAAAGAATTAGTTAAAAAACTGAAAAATAAAAAGATTTTGATTTTTGGAAACTCGTATAAAAGTGTAGAGACTGTGGGATGGATATTAAGTAAGGAAGGTCTCAATGTAGCGGTGCATAAAGGAGGTTTACCTAGAGAAGTTAGGGAAAAAGTAGAGAATGAATTTAAATCTGGGAAGATAAAGATAGTAGTTTCTACACCAACGCTAGAGTTAGGTATAGATGTGGGAGATGTTGATGTAGTGATATCTGAGCTAGTGAGTTATCCCCACTTTATACAAAGAGTAGGCAGAGCAGGAAGAAGAGGACAGGAAAGTTTGGGTATTCTCATTTTAAGAGAAGATGATATGATAAGTAACTATTACAGAAAGAAACCTTTAGAGTATTTTAAAGATAAAAATTATGGCTATATTGAGAAGATGAATGAAGAAGTTCTAAAATATCAAATACTGTCTATGATTTTGGAGAAACCTCTTCAAAAAAGCGAGATAAAGCCAAGCTGGATTGAAACAATTAGGCAATTGATTGATGAAAAACTTGTAAGAGTACTGGGAAATAGATATGTAGCTACCAGGCAAGCTTTAGAGTATGTACTACGCTGTAACATTAGGGGTATTGGTGAAACTATAAAAATGCTATCCAATGGAAAAATAATCGGCGAAAGGCAGCTACCAATAGCTTTGAAGGAATTATTTCCAGGAAGTATAATTATTCATAATAAAAAAAGATGGCGTTGTCATAAACTTGATTTAGAAGAAAAGAAAGCTTATTTGGTTGAATATCCTGAAGGTTTAGAGATTACTCAACCATTGTATATCTCAATTCCATGTGTAAATAAAGTCAGAGAAGAAAAGGAAGGATTAGTTGATGTATTGTATTGTGATTTGAAAATAAAAATGGTTATTTACGGATATGTAGAAAGAAATGTTTTTACCAAGGAAAAAATTAGCGTTAAATATTTGGATGACCAAATTACATACGAATTTTCAACTAAAGGTCTCTTGTTTAGCGCACCTACTCCACAAAACTTGGAAAATGATAGATTAGCTGGAACTTTCCATGCTTTGGAGCATGCGATAATTGAATCAAGTGACTCTATAACAGGTGGAGGCAGTGTGCTGTTGGGAGGGATATCTGTACCAAATGGCGATATATTTGTTTATGACGGAGTTATAGGAGGTTGTGGTTTATCTAAATTGTTATTTAAAAGAATAGAGAAAGCACTAAAAATTGCGTATTCTGTGCTGGTTAATTGCGACTGTGGTAGGAGAGATGGCTGTCCTAAGTGTACATACAGTTACAGTTGCGGTAATAATAATCAACCTTTGGATAGAGAAGGTGCAATTGAAGTACTTAGAATTATTCTGGAAGGAAAAAACAACAGAAAAACTGATGCTGAAAAATACATGGATGAACTTAATTTTGAGTGGTTAGCTTAAAAATAATTATTTAGCGTAGATTCCGGCTATACTTGAGTCTACCTTTTAGAGTGAAGTTGGGAAGTCGGTTGCTTTGGATGTAAACTTGTGTTTGAATTTATTAATTTTTTTAGAATTAAATTTGGTTGTGCAAAAAAGTTTTTATACATAAAAGAGAATTAAAACGTTAAAGTGACTAAGATATGGCTATTTATGCTTTTGCGCAGATAGAAGGTGGAGTTGCAAAAAGAATTTTTGTAAGTGCCAAGTATCCATCTAAACAGAGAGGAAATGTTCTTTTTGATAGCGAAAAAGTTCCAAATTTAAGGAAAGAATATGAGTTACCGAAAATTATGGGAGAATTTTACTCAGTAGTAGCATTTAGACCAAGTTATATTTTTGTATCGAGAGACGTACTCGGTGGAAAACCATTATATTATGATACCACTACACTTACGTTTTCATCTTTTAAAAAATATTTTGACGAAAAATGCATTGAAGTGGATCCAGGAGAAACCATAAAAATAGATTATAACGGTAAAATTATGGAAAAAAGAAAAATAAACTTTGATGACGTTTTTAAAAAGAGAGATTTATCTCTTTCTGAATTGGAGGATATAATAATAAAGAATTTGAAGGCTTTTAAACCGAAACATGCATGTTTAGCCTTTTCTGGAGGAGTTGATTCATCATTTTTAGCATCACTTTATGATGTTGAATTAATTAGTGTTACTGCAAGTGAAAAAGAGATGGAATGGATAAAAAAAGCGGCAAGTAGTATTGGTAAAAAAGTAAACATATATAAGTTCGATGAAAATGATGTAAAAGAAGCAGCAGCAGAAGTACAATCTATTATTGAAACAAATGATAAATTACAGGTATCAATAGCTATACCTATTTATATTGCTCTAAAATTCGCAAATAAGTTGGGATATAAGGAAATAATATTTGGACAGGGAGCCGATGAGCTATTTGGTGGATACAAAAGATATGAATGTTTAGACAAGGAAAATTTGGAAAAATCGTTAATTGAGGACATAAAGAACATAGGTAGGAGCAATTTAGTTAGAGATACAAAGTTATCATATGCTTTGGAGATGAAAATACTTACTCCTTACTTGCAGTGGGAAATAATAGAGGCTGCAATAAATATACCTGTTGAGTATAAGATAAGAAAAGTTGATGGAAAGATAATAAGGAAATATTTCCTTAGAGAACTTGCAAGAGAGTTTATTCCAGAAGAAATAGCATACAGAGACAAAAAAGCAATACAGTATTCAACCAAGATTATGAAGTTGCTAAAAAAGATAGCAAAAGGTCAAAACTACTAAATTTAAAAAATCAAAAAGTATCTCTTTCGTAGCAACTTTTAGTTTATGTTTATCAGAGCTGTTTTTGTGTATTAACAAGCTAGCAGATTTCTTAGTATGGGGAAAATATTAGCTCTTGTTTTTATTTTCTTTAATAAATAAGGAAGAAGAAACATGAGTGACCTCCACTTATAGAGAGTTTTTTAGCTAAAAAAACAAAAACATTTGTGTAACGCAGGATAAATTTATTTACATTACTTTATAAATATTTTGATATAATTTTTTTTACATAAATTGATAGCATAACTGCATCTTTTCTATTTTTAATCAAAATTGGTGCAGAAAGAATATTTACGCCGTTTACTTTTCCTTCTAATTTTTTGTCAGAAGTATCAACAATTAGTATGTCCAGGAAATTGGAGTATACATCTATCACACCCAAGGGAGAAACATCAAATCCTTTAACCCTCATGAATTTACCAGCAGGACCGCTTACAGGTTTTTCACCTATAATTGGAGAAATAGCTACAACAAATTTATCGGATATATACTTCTTTACATTTTTTACGCTTATAATGGGTGTTATGCTGGTTATTGGATTACTGGGACCAATTATTACTACATCACAATTATAAAGAAGTAAATTTTTTGTATATGGATTTAATTTGGACTCGTTTATCCCAATAAGCCTTATATCGAGAACATCGAGCTGTCCTTTGTATTTTACCCAAAATTCTTGGAAGTGCAAAGGTCCTATTGGTGTGCATATTTGAGTAAAAACTTCCTCATCACACATTGGCAAAACATCATTTTTTAAACCAAACTTACTAGCTAAGATTCTTGTTACATCTGTCAAACTTAACCCTTTCTTCAGCAAGCTCGTTCTAATTATATGTATCGCTCTATCGCGATCCCCTATCATCATATATTCATCAAATCCAAGTTTTCTTAGCATTTGATTTGTATTAAATGTATCATCTCTAAGACCCCACCATTTTTTTGTATCTATTAGCTCTGAAAGTGTGTAAATTACGGAATCTATATCAGGACAAATTTTTAGGCCAGATAACCAGACATCATCGGCGGTATTTACAATGACGAAGAAGTCATCAAATACGAACTTTAAACCCCATAGTAATTTAGGTGTACCAGTACCTCCAGATAAAACACATATTTTTTTCTTCATGGAAGATTTTTAAAATCATAAAAGTTCAAACGTAGCTAAATCTTTATAAATAGGCCCAGTATGCTTTAGAATACTCTCCTTAAGCTTAAAATTCTCAACTAACATTGATCCAAAATCTGAATCGTAAAATTTTTCATGCAGTTCTTTAATTTTTGATTTCAAATCTCCAGATAAACGTTTTATTCTTGCTATGGTTACATGAGCTTTAAATTCATCACTTTTAAATCCAAATTTTTTCATTTTTTTATCGACAATCTTTGCGAGTTCAGTTATTTTTTCTTCTCCTTTAGATACACCTATCCAAATCACTCTTGGATTCGATGAAGTGGGAAAAAACCCAATTCCTTTCAAGCTTATTTCAAATTTATTAAATTTTACATCGGAGAGTGCGTTTTTTATTGAATCTAAGTTAGGTCTTGGAACTTCTCCTAGGAATTTTAGAGTTATATGTAAATTTTCAGGTTCAACTGTTTTTACACCAGGATATCCTTTTATTTCATTTTGAACCGGTATAATTTTATTTACTAGCTCTTCGCAAATATCTATTGCGATGAAGAGTCTCATTAAAATCAAATTGGTAAGTTGTCATATTAAAAAGGTTTCTTTTCCTGAGAATACGGAAATTGCACCTTTTGTTAATAATAAACAATTATTGCAGATTTTTACAGAGCATCGCTAAGAAAGCCTCGCTTTTCAAGGCAGGGGTGAATCAGTGGAGACGGGAGGAGTTGGTGGAGCGTTAGTTTTTATAAAGCTTTGTTCTGGTTTATCGATGTCGGGCGGGTAAGGAAGAGCTAAACAAGCCCCCGCAAGGCTATAGCCCACCTCTCTGCCTTGCGGACAGGTTGGGTTTTAATGGGTGCTAACCTACCCTCGTGCACACCCGATGAGAGGTGAGGCTGAGGATATGCACAAACCTCCCTGCTAGGAATCCTTGCCATTCATGGCGGGGAGGAGGTCAATCGATAATTGCTTTTTACGATTTAATTTTTCTTTTTAATTCTGAATTTTAGTATTTATGTTAGATTAGGTTAGTAATTCTTGATGTTTAGGAAGAAACATTTCTGCTCCTTTAAAATCTTTAGAAATATTTAAAATATTAACGTTTACTTTTTCCTTTTGTGAAAATATCAATAGTATTACCTGCGCGTAATGAAGAAAAGATTTTAGAAAGCTCTGTTAAAAAATTAGAGACGTATTTAAGGTTAAAAGATTACGATTATGAGATAATAATAGTTAATGATGCATCAACGGATAGAACTGGCAATATAGCTGATAAACTCTCGAAATGTAATAGAAGAATTAAAGTAATGCATTTTAAAAGAAGAGTGGGTAAAGGTAAATCTATATCTGAGGCCTTTAGAGTAAGTACTGGAGATATATTGGTGTTTATGGATGTAGACTTATCTGCCAATCTTAACGATTTAGAGACTTTGATTAATGCAATAGAGAGGGATAACTATGATATAGCTATTGGATCTAGGTTATTAAAGGAGAGTAAAGTTACTAGACCGTTAAAAAGAAAGATTTTATCGAGGATTTACAACTTTATGATAAGAATTCTATTTTCATCTAAGGTTAAAGATCATCAATGTGGATTTAAAGCTTTTAGAAGAGATGTAATATTAGATTTGATAAATGAAGTTGAAGATCCTCATTGGTTTTGGGATACAGAAATCTTAATTGCAGCTCAAAGAAAGAAATTGAAAATCAAAGAAATTCCGATAACTTGGAGTCAAGCTGAGGAATCAAAAATAAATGTGTTAAAGGATGGATTTTATCTATTTACAAAGGCTTTGGAGAAGTATTTTGATGAAGTAAAAACATCTAGATTGTTTCTTGCATTCTCAATTTTAGTTTTAATATCTATTTTAATATTTATACTTAGATATGTTAATTTAAATGTATTAATTAAATATTTTTTATCTTTGAATTTAATGTACGTTCTTTTTGCAATTGCAGTTTACTCAGCATCTTTTTTGGTTAGAGGTATTAGATATGAGTATTTAATGCGTAAAATAGGGCACAAAACATCAATTTGTTTCTCGACAAAAGCGATCTTGGTTGGACAAACAGTAAATGTGGTAACTCCTGTAAGAGCTGGAGATTTTGTAAGAGCATCAATTTTTAAGTTAAAAAAAATTCCATATCTTCTATCATTTTCTACAATACTTATTGAGAGAGTTTTTGATTTATTTATAATATTAGTTTTTGCACTGATAACGTCATTGGCAATTGGTCTGAAGGTATTTTCTTTATTGCTTTATTCAATATTCTTACTTGCACTACTTTTGGTGTTTCTGCTTGCCGTAATTTTAATTCCATCAAGAGTAGAAATGATGAAGGCTGTGATTGCGGAAGACTTCAAAGCAATCATGAAACTGCAAATTGTTGCAATTGTTGTAATTTTATCTTTAAGTATATGGTTTATGGATTTTCTAGTTTGCTATTTTATTTTGTTATCACTGGGTTGGAATGATATCATTCTTTCAGCACTGGCTGTATCTGTAGCGAATCTAGCTAAGGTGATACCAATAACACCGGGGGGTATAGGTCAATACGAGGTAGTTATGTTTGGAATACTTTCAATAAAAGTGGATAAAAGTGCAGCATTTCTAATTTCCGTAATGGATCATGGTTTAAAAAATTTAATTACAGTTGTACTTGGTTTTATATCGATAAACCTTTTGAATATAAATATTAAGGAAATTTTAAAAACGAAAGCTAAGATTTTGAATAAAGAAAAAAGTAAAGAGGTTTTAAAATGATTGGAATTGTAATATTCATTTTGTTATCAATATTAATAGCCCAGATAGTTAGGTTAAAGTATTGCTACTCTAAATTTCTTTCTATAATACTTTTATGTTTTCTTTCTTTTTTACTTTCGCATTTTTTAAATTTTAGTACTTCCTTTTTACTAGTATTATTAATTTTCTGCTCTTTAGCTTTATACTTCATTCTAAAGAAAAAAATAATTTTCGAATGGAAATATGAGTTACTTTTTATTGTATTTTTTGCTTATTTTCTTTTTTTACGATCTCTGGACCCTGATTTACAATTTGCCGAAAAACCGATGGATATAGCTTTTTTGAATTCAGTGCTAAAAGCTGAAAAATTTCCGCCAAACGACCCCTTCTTTGCTGGGGGGAGTTTGAATTTTTATTATTACTTTGGGTACGTCATAGGAGCAGGAATTACAATGATGTCTTTTGAAAAACCGGAAGTTGGTATTAACATAGCTTTGGCTGCGATAGCAGCCTTCTCATTTTTTAATCTTTATTGTTTCTTAAAAGAGAAAATGAAAGCTAGTAATCCACTTCTAGTCACTGTGTTTGTACTGGCTGGAGGTAACTTGTATGCTGTTTTGGAATTTGTAAATACTATCTCAAGATTAAACATGCCAGGATATCTCTTCTATTGGAACGCAACAAGAGTTATAAAGGGCACAATAAACGAATTTCCGTATTTTAGTTTTATTCATGCAGATTACCATGCACACGTTGTAGCAATTCCTATCAAAATTTTGGCATTAACCTTTGCTTATGACTATTATGTAAAGAAGTCCAAGCTATCATTTGCAATATTGTCATTTCTGACATTTGTTTTATACTTAACGAATTCTTGGGATTTTCCTGTTTTTGCTTTAATTACTTTTATACTATTTTTGCTGAAAATTAAAAGAAATAGCCTGAAATTTGAGTTGCCTATTTTAGTTTTGCTTGTGCTAGCGGTATATACTTATATAAATTTAGTATCCATGAATATAAAGGCAATAAAGATCGTGAAAGTACAGGAGAAAACAAATTTACTTGAATTTATAGAGTTTTGGGCTTTTCAGCTGTTTTTAGTTTATTTGTATATGATTGACAAGACTCAAGGAAAATTAATTATGCTTAGCTTTGTGCTTGGCCTACCTATGTTTTTAATTGTGCCAATTGGAGTCTTGCTCACTCCTTTAATACTATTATCTATAAAATACATCAAAAGAGATTTTAACATGATCTTGGTGCTAATTGGCACTTTATTAATGTTAGTACCTGAGTTTGTCGGAGTGGAGTCGAGATTAAATACTGTTTTTAAGTACTATCTAATTTCATGGATTTTTCTATCTATACCAGCAGGTATAAAATTATCTGAAATGTTAAAATCTAAGAAGAAGTACATGAAAACTTTGGCAATTCTACTTCTAATATTATGTATGATCTATCCCATTATAGCAACGCCAGTAAGACATTATAAGGCTGAATTAAGTTTGAATGGAATGGATTTTGTAAGAAAAATTAGTATAGGTGATTATGAAGGTATAAAATGGTTAAAAAACAAACGTGGAAATATAGTAGAAGCATCAGTGGATTGTTATCAATATGGAGGAAGATTTGCAGCTTTTACTGGGAATCCAACATTGATAGGTTGGGCTTGTCATGAAGTACAGTGGAGACAAAATGTAAATGAGATTGTAAAAAGAATTATAGCACTTAATGAGATATACAAAAGTTACAATTGTGAAAAAATCTTAAGCAATATTAAGAAATATAAGATCAAATACGTAATCGTTGGATTCGAGGAAAGAAGAAAATATAACGTAAATGAATCTATTTTTGATAAATGTGGATTAAAATTAGTTTTTGACAAGTATGGAACAAAAATATATGAGTATACCCAACTGGAATGAATTTAAAAAATTAAGGCTTGAAAGATTAAAAAAGGAAATAAATAGAGTTGATAAAGATATACTAACCTTGCTAAATGTTATAAACAATATTAATGACTATGTAACCCTTTCTAGTTGCTCTGGTAGAATAATAGTAATTGATCTTGAGAAATTTGGCGAAAAAAGAAATAGTGTGTTTTTAGGAAAATGGCATGAGCAAGTAACAGTTGATCAGGTTAAATTGGCAATTGAAAAGGGTAAAAGACAAACTTGGTTCATTTTAGACCCCCCTATTCTGCATATAGCTTGCAAAAATCTAAAAGCTGCTGAAAATCTCATGAAAATTGCTAATGATTCCGGTTTTAAAAGAGCTGGTTTAATATCATTGAAAAATTTAGTTGTAGAAATAGCATCTTTTGAGAAGATTGAAACACCAGTGGCGATAAATGGGGTTAGGATTGTTAACGATACTTTTTTAGAAAAAGTAGTAGAAATTGCAAATGAAAAATTAAAAAGATGTAAAGAGAAATTAAAAAAACTTGAGCTAAATCTTAAAAAGTTTGGGCTACGTAGGTGAAATTATGAATATAACAAAGAAAGTAAAGAAAATTGTGGAAGATTATGACACAGTCACGATAGGAATATTTGGATCACACTCGGCAAAAGAAATAGGAATGGCTGCTAAAAGTTGGGGTTTTAAAACTGTTGTAGTTGTTCAAAAAGGAAGAGATAAACTCTATAGTAAGTATAATAGACACCTATATGATGAAATAATTTTTCTAGACTCTTTTAAGGATATGGTAAACCCAGAAGTTCAAGAGAAACTACTTGAGTTAAATACAATATTCATACCAAATAGAAGCTTTGCAGTTTACGTTGGATACGATAATATAGAAAACAAATTCGAAATACCAATCTACGGAAATAGGTATTTGCTAAAAGCTGAAGAGAGAAACTTAGAAAAAAATCAGTATTATCTTTTAGAGAAAGCTGGAGTTAGAATACCTAAGAAATTCGATAGCCCAGAGGAAATAGATAGATTGGTTATAGTAAAGGTTCAACAGGCAAAGAACCCGCTAGAAAGAGCATTCTTTTATGCTAAGTCACCAGAGGATTATTATGCTCAGGCTGAAAAACTGATTAAAGCAGGTGTTATAAACGAGGAGGGATTAAAAAAAGCTAGAATCGAGGAATATGTCCTAGGAGCAAGATTTAATGCTAATTTCCACAGTTATGCTTTAAAAGATATATTTGGTGATTTTGATTTTGTTGGATTTTCAGATAGAAGACAGGTAAATCTTCAAGGATTTCTAAATTTACCCGCGAGAGATCAGCTTAAAATAGACGTTCCTGTGAAAAATGAAGAAATAGGACATTTTGGTGTGACTATGAGAGAAAGTAAACAAGACATGGTCTATGAAGCCGCAGAAAGATTTATAAGAGTTTGTGAAAAAGAATATCCTCCAGGTATAATAGGTATGTTTGGTTTGCAAGGAGCAGTAGCTTACTCACCTGAAGATGACACAAGATTAGAATTTGTTGTATTTGATGTATCTTTTAGAGTACCTGGGGATCCCGCAATAGGTCCAACTTCTCCAGAAATGAGAAACTTAAGTTTAAAACATGGAGTAAACATTGTGGACCCTCTTGATCTTAGTATGATGGAAATAAAAAAAGCATATGAGACTAGAAGATTGGAAGAAATAGTAACATAATATTATGCAGGTGAAAATTGATGAGAAAAGTATCCGTATTTGATACAACGCTTAGAGATGGTGAACAAACACCTGGTATATCGTTTCCTATAAATTATAAGATACAAATTGCAAAACAGTTGGATAAGCTGGGTGTAGATGTTATAGAGGCAGGTTTTCCAATAGCATCGAAAGGAGAGTTTGAGGCCGTAAAAACTATAGCAAAACTAGGATTAAATGCCACTATTTGTGCTTTAGCAAGAGTAGTAAAAAAAGACATTGATGCTGCACTAGACACAGACGCAGAAATGATCCATATATTTGTTCCAACATCTAAAATTCAAATAGAACATACTGTGAGAAAGAGCAGAGAAGAGATAATAAGAATAGCTGTGGAGGCTACAGAATATGTTAAGGATCATGGAAGAATATGCATGTTCTCAGCAATGGATGCAACTAGAACAGAGTTTGAATATTTAGTTAAAATATACAAGGCCGTTGAGGAGGCTGGAGTTGATATAATAAATGTTCCAGATACTGTTGGTATTGCTACACCATTTAAGTTCCACGATTTGATAAAAAGGTTAAAAGAGCATATTAAAGTTCCAATAGATGTCCATTGTCATAACGATTTTGGATTGGCTACTGCTAACACTTATGCAGCAGTACTGGCAGGAGCAAGTGAAGTACAAGTTACAGTTAACGGAATTGGTGAGAGAGCTGGAAATGCTGCTTTGGAAGAAGTTGTAATGGTTCTGCATAGCTTGGAAGGAATAAAAACAAACATTAGAACAGAATACTTGGTGGAAACCTCTAGGCTGGTTGAAAGGCTATCTGGAATAAAAATGCCGCCCAACACACCCATAGTTGGCGAAAACGCATTTAGTCATGAAAGTGGGATCCATGCTCATGGAGTGCTAAAAGAAGCATCAACTTTTGAGCCGGGCGTAATAACACCAGAAATGGTGGGTCATAAGAGGAGAATAATCATAGGAAAGCATGCAGGAAGGCATCAAATAAAGAAAATACTTGAAGATATGGGATATATTGTTGATGAGGAGAGTTTAAGTAAAATCGTTGAAAAAGTAAAGGAATTAGGAGATAAAGGTAAGAAAGTAACAGATTTGGATTTATTTACAATAGCTGAGGTTATTCTTGGTGAGCCTAGAAAGGAAGAAAAAGTTATAACTATAGATGAAATAACAGTGCTGACTGGAAATAAAATTACACCTACTGCTGTAATTAATGCTAAAGTTTTCAATGAAAAGAAAATAACCTCTGCAGTAGGTGTAGGACCTGTAGATGCAGCATTAAAAGCTGTAACAGAGTTAGTTGGTAGGAAAATTAAAATTACTGAGTTTAAATTGGGAGCGGTAACAGGTGGAAGTGATGCATTAGCGGAAGTTTATGTGACTTTAGAAGATGAAGATGGAAAGTCCTTTACATCTAGGGCTGTTGGACCTGACATCGTTATGGCATCAATCGATGCCGTAATCAATGCTTTGAATTATTTACTCACCAGAAAAGTACAAGGAAACTAATTTTAAATATTTTTATAAAAATTAATTATTTAAATCTTTATAAATTATTGTTTATAATTTTTTACTCTGAAGTAAAAACTTACAAAAAACTAGTCAGCAACAGAATAATTTTTAACACCTTAAAAGCTTACTTAAAGTTAGAATAGCTATAACAACGTATTTTATTAAGAAAAATTAAGCTAAGTTTACTTTATATCTTAAAAAAGAGTAAAATTCAAAAGTTCAACTTTTGAACTTATATATGAAGTTTTTAACCAGAAAAGCGAAGAAATAAGGAAAATTTCTATCCTCTGAGGTAGATGTCTAGATAAATTGTATAAGTTTTAAGGGTAGGTAGGAGAAAATAAATTAAAAAGATAAAAGAAAAAAGATAACCTCACGAGCTCTGTTGGAATGCTGGGCTCAATACTATTTTTGATTTGTGTAACATTTAAATACAATAAGGAACATCCAATCTTCAATCTTGGATACCCGAAAGCCCTTAAAGGGCGGATGTGGGTTAATCAGTCAAGATGTGCGAAGCTTGTTCCTGCAAAAGCTCCCGAATCAGGATGTGGGAGAACCGCTGCTGGATATTGCTTGAAATTCCTAAATGTTCACGCAGCGAAGAACGGTGTTGCAAACAAGGTGTTACATATCCTAGAGTGGCGATAAAAAATTTTAACTTTTTATATTTTGATGAAGATGTAAAATTAAACTTGAAGTGATAAGATGAGAAAAAGCGAAGCAATCTCATTGGGAATAATCTTACTTGCTCTGTTTTTCTCTATTTACTTCTATCCTTCATTGCCAGAAAAGATGGCTGTGCACTGGAATTTGAAGGGAGAGGTTGACCGCTATCTATCAAAACAATTTGCCTTGCTTTTAATTCCTGCAATCTCTCTTGCTATGCTTTTGCTTTTCATCTTAATCCCAAAGATAGATCCGCTAAGGCAAAACATCGAGGAGTTCAGAAAATATTATGATGGATTTTTGATTTTAATTACAGCATTTTTGATCTACGTGCACTTTCTAACTCTCGGCTGGAATCTAAAGCTAAGATTTAGCATGCTTCAAGCTTTATCTCCTGCCTTTGCCATTTTATTATACTACCTGGGAACTTTAACAGAGAATGCAAAACAAAACTGGTTTGTAGGTATAAGAACTCCATGGACTTTAAGTAGCGAGAAAGTTTGGCAGAAAACTCACAAAATTGGTGGAAAGCTCTTTAGGATTTGCGGAGTAATTGCTTTGATTGGATTTTTCTTTCCAGATTTAGCTTTTTTGTTTATTTTTGTTCCATTGCTCTCAGTTTGCATCTGCATGATTGCTTATTCTTATTTTGAATACAGAAAAGTGGAAAGATAAGCAAATTTGAAAAGCTGATGAGATTATG
>CAZCHG010000011.1:0-26484 GCA_964498465.1 uncultured archaeon
CGTCATCAGGCCAGGTCAGAGCGACCCTCTGAAGGACAGATAGAGAGGAGGGAATGAAAATGTTTCGAGAAAGTTGCAACCCTCTACAACATCTTCAACACAATCTAAACAAACCTCCTACTCCCTCCTCCCCTAATTCCTCTCCGCCCTGAAGGGCGAAGTTTCCTTAGCGACATTTTGTGGTAGTATGCATAATCTGATGGTTCAACCAAAGTATTCCTATACTGTGTTTTTTCTTTTTGTATCTCCACTATTGCAAAAGAAGCATATCATGCTTGCTATAATATATATGCAATTTATACACTTTTTAAAGTTCAAAATATGCGTAAACGCAGTTATTCAAGCTATTCAAATCCATAACTCAGTTAGATTATAGTCAATTTACATTACTATTGGTGAAAATCAGGATTTCAAATTAAAAAAAGGAAATTTCGGTACAAAAGTTTCAATGGTGCAAGAAATTTTTAAATATTAATCTATCTCTAGAGCTCAATGGAAAAATAAGAATGACAAGTATAAGGTGATAAAATGAAAAGTGGAAAAGTGAGCAGAGTTGTGAACAGAATTAAAAAGGATGATAGAGGATTCACGGGCTTAGAGGCTGCGATAATACTAATAGCATTTGTTACAGTAGCGGCAGTATTCAGCTATGTCATACTTGGAGCAGGTTTCTTCACTACGCAGAAGAGTAAAAAGGTCATTGCCACAGGAGTTAAGCAGGCTAGCAGTTCATTGACACTTGATGGCCAGTACATATATCTCAACTGTAGCACTCCGGGATCAAATGGTAAAGTTGACAAAATATACTTTTATGTAACGCAGACTGCTGGTGGTTCACCAGTTGATCTTAACAAGACATCAATCAAAATAACAACCAGCAAGGGTTACAAACAGCTTTTCTATGACGAAAGTAACTGCATACCAGGTACTGGGGGCTCTAACTGTGCATGGTGGTACGAGTGTATCATCGGTGACGATGATAACGTTGTAGAACTTAATGAGAAATATAAAATCGTAATAAACGTCACATCAACAGTCTGGAGTAGCGCTATTGGTGAACTAAATCCAAATGAGAAGATTACAATTGAAGTTTGCCCACCGGTTGGAGCATCATTATCAATAACAAAGACATTGCCACCAAGCTTTACGAACATAACGTATGTTTGAGGTGGTATCATGAAGTGGCTGAATTTTTATAAGGATGATAGAGGATTCACGGGCTTAGAGGCTGCGATAATACTAATAGCATTTGTTACAGTAGCGGCAGTATTCAGCTATGTCATACTTGGAGCAGGTTTCTTCGCAACCCAAAAAGGTCAGGAAACCGTGCACACGGGTGTTAAGCAAGCAACAAGCAGCATGGAGCTTATTGGAAGCGTAGTTGCCAGAGGTGACACAATTAACAACAAAATTACCAACGTAACGTTTACACTGCAGTTAGCTGCCGGTGGCCAGCCAATTGATCTCAACAAGACTGTAATAACGGTGGTAGTTCCCAAAACTGGAAAGATGGGGGAATTTAGGTATAATAAATCCACGACTTCCGCAGCTGATGCAGCGAATGCTTCAGGTGGCTACTATGGTGTCTACTGGGTCTACAGTTTACAGGGTAACTCACCAGATGATTACCTTGAAGAGTACGAAAAAGCCGAAATACAAGTTGATCTCAGTAATTTTAACATTACACCAAATACGGACTTCATTGTTGAAATTAAACCACCAGTCGGTGCAAGTTATCCAATGGAGCTCAAAGCTCCACCGACAATCGATAACGTCATGGTGCTCATGAGATAACTTTAAAGACCTTTCCTAGTCTCAGTTTTTTCTTTTTTTTAAGGTGGCAACTTATGACTAAAGATGTAGAAGTTTTAAACGAAAGCACCGTAAGTGCAAGAACTAACACTCTTGAAAGTAGACTTGAGAAGCTTGAGAAGGAAATTAACCTTCTTAAAGGTTCGATAAAAAGATTACTACTCGATATTCGTGAAACTTTGAACAACTTAGAAAATCCTTTTCAAAGTCTTGTAAATTCCGTTAAAAGCAGACCTGCCAGGGAATTAATTCAGTCCCAGGCCACTCAGATAGTTTCTGCATCCGCGAAGGAGGAAGAAGAAAGGGAAAGAAAGATAGAAGAGAAGAAAAAAGTTGAAAAAAAAGATAAAATCCCGAGTACTAAAAGTACTGAAGATGTTAAACGTATTGAACCTGAAAAGGAGGTGATAGAAAAGGAAAAGAAGGAGATTGCTGGTGCTAAACCCAAAAAAAGCGTTGCTATAGAAGTTATACCTGAAGTTACAAAGTTAACAAAGTACGATATAATAACGCTCTACGAGCTCATGGAATGGGTAAAAGAGATGTTGGAAAAGTATGATGCACAATCGCTGAAAACAATGCTTGATGTGTTCGAAATAGCAGGTCATATTAATGGTGAAGCTAAAAGGTTCATAATGAAGCTCGTGGATCTGGTAAATGTCAAAAACGGATTTGAGGATATGTTACTTAAATTGTACAGGCTGTACAGAATAATACACTCGAGTGACAGAAGTACAGACTTTAAGCTACTGAACCTACTATTGGAGAAAAGACTGTGAATGAGAAATAAAAATGTCAAGGGAAGTTATATCGATATCAATATTGCTTATTGCTACTGTAGTGGCAGTTTCTGTCATGGTTATGGCAATAATACCAACTATTAGAGATCTTGCACACACGTACAGTTCTGTAGCTGAAAATTTGAACGAAAAAGTAAAAACAAACATAAAGATTATTTTCATCAAGGCTGTTCAGAATGGGACGGCCGTTGATGTTTATTTCTGGGTTAAAAACACTGGTGAGACAAAAATAAATTTCGACTTGATTGCAAGAAGTGATATATTCATAACTTCAACAAGTGTTTTCCTACATTTCACCGCAGGTGATAGTTCAGTTAGTTACATAATAGAGAATGGTGATGGTGATAACTACTGGGAAAAAAGCGAAACTCTTCGCTTCAATGTTACAGGCTTATCACTCTCATCCGATGAATATACACTCACATTTGTGCTTTACAATGGTGTAAAAGCAAGTAATTGTTTCTCGTGGTGATAATATGGGCTTTGAGACAATTGTTGCGGCAATAATAGTCACTGCTGTAATATTGGCTATGGTTTACATGTTCATAAGTGGAACGATATCAATTGCTAAGACTTCAGTTGAGAGTTATAGGAATATTGCGTATTCAACTGTAAAACAATTGCAGACGAATATAGACATCATAAATGTCTCATACAATAGTCCAGTACTGACAGCCTACTTCAAGAACACGGGTGAGGTTAGTTTTCCAGACTTTAGTAGATTTGATGTATTCATTTATGGGAGAACTGAAACTGGATCAACAATCGCGGATTATATGAAAAACGCAAAGTACACAATCACTAAGGAGCTGATAAACCCTGGTATATTCGATCCACATGAAACTGCCAAGCTACAGCTTAGTCTGCAGCTAGATAATGGCACTTATGTACTTGTGATTTGTACTTCAAATGCTGTTTGCGATAGTGCTGAGTTTAGTGTATACTAGAAAAGGTGGTGGATATGATTAAGAATTTAAAGGAGCTTGAAAAAGAAAAAGAGAAAGGCATCTTATCGAGCGGTAACTTTGAGATAGATAAACGCTTGGGTGGCGGAATTCCACTTGGATCGCTAACACTAATTGAAGGTGAAAACGACACTGGTAAGAGTGTAATGTGTCAGCAGTTCACCTACGGAGGCTTAATGCAAGGGCACCGTATAGCGTATTACACAACAGAGAACACGATAAAGAGTTTACTAAATCAAATGAAATTACTGAGCTTAGATGTATCAGACTTCTATGCATGGGGTTATCTGCGAATATTTCCAGTTCATCTAGAAGGTATGGAGTGGAGTGCAGAGCAAATGAAAAATATTCTAAACCTTGTTGCAAGTCATATAAAGTCAATAAGGGAGAATATAATTATAATTGATTCACTGACGATGTTCGCAACATATTCAACGGAGAATATTATTCTAGAGTTTTTAACGAAGCTAAAAAAACTCTGTGACAACGGAAAGACAATATTAATGACGCTGCATAAACATGCATTTAAGAGGGATGTACTTGTTAGAATGCGTTCAGCCTGCGACTGCCATCTTCTTCTTAGAAAAGAGCAAATTGGAGATAGATTCGTTAGTGTCCTTGAAGTTTCGAAAATACGTGGAGCAAAAAAGACTACGGGGAATATAGTGAGCTTCGAAGTGAATCCCAGCTTTGGGCTGAAGATAATACCAATATCGCACGCACGGGCATAAAAATTTATTTCATCATCTACAATAATGGGGGACTTTACAAGTAAGGTTGACTTCGGTTACAAATCGAAAGGATTGAAGCAAGAAGTTATAGTCAACTTTCCGTTCAAGCCAAAGCAGATTGTAGGAGAGTATAACCATGCAAATCTAAGGAAATGTGGCATATACAAATTGCTGCCAGAGAAAATGAAGAAGGAGGTTGAGAAGAACCCACACTTGCTTGAATATCTTCATATTCTTCCTATCGAAAAAATTGGAATTCCAAAATTTGTATCAAAACTCGATAGAAAAAAGCAAGGTGTTCTAGAGAATCCAAATTTAATATATCCAGTAGATGGAAGCATTTACATCCATATATACCCAAACAAAAATGATGTTAGGAATTACTACATTCCTATTGAGCCAACATTACTAACAGGTGTAGATGAGCTACTCAAAGAGGTCGAAATAAGACTTGTAGACTATATAGCAAACGTCGATTTTGATCCAGAGGATAACAAAGAAAAGGCTAAAATATTAAAGGAGGCTCTTCAAGAACTTTGTGAGATAGTAGATGGTAAGGAGTCAATTATCGCAAATACAGAGGCACGGTTCGACTTAGCATCTAAGCCAAGATTTAACCTTGGCTTTAGTTTCATCGGCAAAAATGGTAAAAAGTCTAAGAAACTCAAAGTTACCCTGCAACAGTACAAAGCACTAGAGTATGCTTTAATCAGAGATAAGGTTGGTTTAGGTATTCTAGAGCCGTACATAAAAGATAAATACATCGAGGATATTTCATGCAGTGGTTTAGGACCAATATTCATTGAACATAAGATTTTTGGAGGACTTAAGAGTGTTATAGAGTTTCATGATGAGGAGGCACTGAATAGGTTCATAGTTAAGTTCGCTGAGAGAATAGGAAAACCTGTAACATATAAAGATCCAATCATCGACGCAACATTACCAGATGGAAGTAGAATTAACATTGTTTATGGCAATGATATTAGTAAGAATGGAAGTAACTTCACAATCAGAAAGTTCAACGAGACACCATTTAGCATTCTGCAGTTGATAGAATTTGGTACTCTTGATTACATGATTGCGGGTTATCTCTGGTTACTGATAAGTGAAGGTATGTGTGGATTTATATGCGGTGAAACTGCCAGTGGTAAAACTACGCTTCTAAATGCAATAACTGCTTTTATACGTCCTGAAGCTAAGATAGTTTCCATCGAGGATACACCAGAGCTACAGATTCCACACGAAAACTGGACTCGTGAAGTTACAAGAGGTAGTACAAGAGGCAAAAATCTAGGGGAGGGTAGTGGAAGTGAGATTACAATGTTTGACCTATTAAAAGCGGCGCTACGACAGAGACCAAATTATATACTCATTGGTGAGATTAGAGGTGTTGAGGGTAATATTGCGTTCCAAGCTATGCAGACTGGACATCCAGTCATGTCTACTTTCCATGCAGCAACGGTTGAAAAACTGATTCAGAGGCTTACAACAGAACCAATAAACGTGCCAAAAACGTTCATAGATAACTTAAACTTCGTAGTTATTCAGAGCGCTATTCGCAGACCCGATGGAAAGCTTGTAAGGCGTGTTTTAAGTGTGGCAGAAATAATCGGATACGACTCACAAAAAGATGGTGTTTCCTTTGTTGAAGTCTTCCAGTGGGATCCAGCAACCGATACACACATCTTCACAGGTTACGGCAGTTCCTATCTACTTGAGCAGAAAATAGCTACTCGCCTTGGTATACCGCCGAATAAGAAGAAACTGATATACAAAGAAGTCGAAAAGAGAGCTAAGATTCTGAAAAATCTGCATAAGCAGGGTATTACAGATTTCTACGAGTTCTTTAAAGCTATATCAAAAATATACAAGAGTGGATTACTAAGCATTAAGGTATAAGTCTATGAAATTTCAAACAGCTAAACTTCCGAAATTCTCATTTCGATTCAATTTCGAAAAAAGAAGAGGAAGTATACTTAAAAAGCTCAAAGAGAAAAAGGAAGAACTCTTAATGGATAATGATCTGCTTTTCATGCTCACATACATGGCTTCTTTATCAACAGCTCAACTGAGCAGGGATAAAATATTCGAGATGGTTGCCAAAAAGAAAGAATACGTACCAAGCAAGTACTTCAAGAAAATAAGAGATCTAACACAAAAATGGCACTACGATTATGCAACAGCCTGCAATTTGATTGCTGAAAAAGTTAAACACGGGAGGTTAAAAAACCTTCTAAATAGACTTTCAAATGCGATAGCGGCAGGAGAGCCAGATAAGGAATTTCTAGAAAAAGAATGGAAAACCTTTAAGACTGTCAGGAAAGATGAATACAAGAGAGCACTTGAAAGTCTGAGAAAGTGGACTGATGCATACGTCTCTATAATGGTTTCAGCATCACTAATCTCAATAGTTGTGTTACTTTCTGTTATAATTTACAGCTTAGGCAATCCTGCTCAAATTTTTCTTGTGGCAGCGATCGGAAACTTAGTTACATGTGGATTTGGGGTTAGTATGCTTTTTAAAGCTGCTCCAAAGGATAGAAAGGTTCACGATTTTCATATAAAGTCAAAAGAACAAAGAATCATTTTAAAATTACAGCTATTGTTGGTCCCTATTGCAGCACTACTACTTATTATGCTCGTAATAACACCAACCGTCTTTAATTTGAACTCAAAACTGGCTGGAATCGACATAAGAGGATTAGGAATGATATTGGCTGGTATAATATTGCTGCCAATAGCTATACTCGGAAAGAAAGATGACATTAACATTAGCGCTAGAGATGAAGTATTTACAACATTCATAAGGAGTTTAGGTGCGATAAAGTCTGATAGTGGCGTACCTATGGTTGAAGCTCTGCGCAGAATCGATCAAAAAAACCTGGGAGCACTCAAAGATCTCGTACTGCAACTCTACAGAAGACTTTCACTTGGCTTGAACCCAAAGCTGTGTTGGGAAAGGTTTACTGGTGAAAGTGGAAGTTATCTTATCCACAAACTTACAGGCATATTCGTCGACGCCATCGATCTTGGAGGGGATGCAAACGTAGTTGGTGAGATTGTTAGCTCCTCAAACCTTGAAATGGTATTGCTAAGGTTGAAAAGAGATTTAATATCCTCTGGTTTCATAAATCTCCTAATACCTCTTCATATCTCCATGGTTGGGCTTATCCTTTTCATAACACAACTCATGGACATCTTTACGAACAATATTCTAATGATATTCACTACTCAGTTATCAGGGGCTGGAAGTATAACTGATGTCGTATCAAAACTTCCTGGTGGTTTACAGGGTTTGAATATTGGTATGTTCAGCAGCATACCAACTGGTCTTCTTAATCAATATGCTGTAGCTCTTATATTATCTATAACACTCGCAAACTCGTTTGCGGCAAACATAGTAAAGGGTAGTGGGAGTTACATGTACGTATACTTTGCTTGCATCTTCATGATACTTTCTGGTCTTCTGTTGATATTAGTTCCACCTCTCGTTAACTGGATGTTTAGTTTACCATCATTTGTAGGATGATGACACAAAACTTGTTTGAATAACGCCGTATTCCAATTACGCTCTGCGGTTGTATAAATATGTCCGGCGGAAATACGAATTTAAGTGGCTTAAAAATGATTTAAACAATCTTGTGAAAGAATCTCCCAAAAAATGCAACTTCTAAGCAACTAAAGCTTTTTCTAAGAAGATAGTTTTCAAGGTGAGTGTGAATCAATTGTAAAATGTAATAGCCAAAAAATTTGAAAAAACAAAAGGAGGTGGTTGATGATGTTCGAATTTAAAGTATTAACTGGTGCCATTTTCTTTATAATAATTGTAGCTTTAGTTATTTACGCATTAAAAAGTAGTAGAAAAAAAGAAGAAAAAACACCTGATTTGTATGAACTGTCAGAGTCATCAAAGCACGCCAATTCGAATTTTGAAAATTTTGAAGTTAATACAAAGGAGATAGATAATGATCTAAGCTTAGAGAATGAAAATAAAAGTAAAGAAATTGGTAAGAAAGAGGAGAGTGATAAAATAGATTTTGATAAAGAGGAGGATAAGTTGATAGCAAGCATAGCTAAAGAGGTTGAAATGGATGAGGAGGAGATTGATTTGCTTAGAGACTTAAAAGGACAAGAATTTGACATTCATGAACTTAAACGCGAACTTGGTGAGATTTTACAAAAGCTGAAGGATATTAATCTCCATCAAAAATCCTGATAACACCAAGTGAAGCTACCCCGCCCTAAAGGGCGGAGCTTCTCCCGTTCCACCTGCCTTCGCAGCAAAGCTTCATACGGGAAGTTGAGGGCTGGCTCACGACAGCCCCATCCCACTCCTCTTCATTAAGGAGTGGGCTAAATTGATTGCAGAGTTCAAATCTCGATTATATTCACGGGAAACGTTCTCTTAAAAGTTTGATTGAGCTTCGAATATTTAAAGCTACTACCAACAACCCCCTCCCGCCACCCTCTTGCATGCCTCCGCTTTGAAAAGCAAGGTTTTGCAAGCAACGATTTTATAAAAAATGAGTTCCTACATTCAGTTTTTTACGCCGCCGGCAGGATTCGAACCTGCGACCGTCCGGTTAACAGCCGGACGCTCTACCAGCTGAGCTACGGCGGCTTTCGCTTTCTATCTTAATCTTCTATAGATGTATTATAAATTTTTCCTTCAAAACTTAAAAACCCAAATCAAACTTTGTGTGAAATTTTAAAGTAGTTTAATTATATATGAATATTATAAAAATATTGTGAAATTTTTGAGAACAGAATGAAAAACTGATTTATTAATGATGTGCTTATTGTCGCTGGAATATTACTCACCTTTGCGCTTTATTAGGAAGAATGATTATTATTCATATTTTATTGACATACCCCCGCCCTAAAGGGCGGAACTTTCTTGGCAATGTTTTGTAAAATTCCTCTAAGGAAAAACTCTAAAAATAAAAATTCCATAATTTAACCTAAATGGAACCAAGAGTTCTGTTGTTTACGGGTAAAGGAGGAGTTGGAAAAACAACAATAGCAGCAGCAACTGCCATAAAGGCAGCAAATTTAGGTTACGAAACATTAATAATATCAACAGATCCTGCGCATAGTCTCTCTGACTCTTTTCAGAAAAAGATAGGACCAGAACCTACCCAACTCAACAAAAATCTTTATGCTATGGAAGTAAATGTAGAGCACGAATTAAAAAAGCACTGGGAGGTTATAAAGAATTATTTGGTATTATTCTTTAAATCACAAGGCATTGATGATATAATATCTGAGGAATTAGCCATATTTCCAGGATTTGATGAATTTGCGAGTTTGTTGAATCTTTTAAACTTCTATGAAAACGAAAAGTACGATGTAATAATTCTAGATTGTGCACCGACTGGTCAAACATTAAGACTTTTAAGCGTTCCAGAAGTAGCAAAATGGTATATGAATAGACTCTTTGGAATAGAGCGAAAGGTTCTAAAAGTAGTTAAACCCATTGTGGAGCCAATTGTGGATGTTCCCTTGCCAACAGATGAGGTCTTAGATAAAATTCAAGAACTTTATATAAAAATTGGTAAAGTAAAAGAAATACTTGAAAAAGATAAATCCACTGTTAGATTGGTAATGAATCCTGAAAGAATGGTGATAAAAGAATCGGAAAGGGCTTTTACTTATTTAAATCTATTTGGATATAAAATAGACTGCGTAATTGTTAATAAGATTCTTCCAGAAAATGTGGATAAGTACTTTTCTGAATGGTATAACATACAAAATAAATATCTCAGAGAAATAAGAGAAAGATTTCCAGTACCAATTTTTGAGGTAAAACTTAGATCTAAAGAGGTTGTAGGAAATTTACTTCATGAATTGGCCAACGAACTTTACTCTGGAAGAGACCCTACGGATGTATTTTATTTGGAGAAGCCTATAAATATTTTGAAGAGAGATGATAAAATAATAATGGAAATAAATACACCATTTACAGTTAAGGAGGAAATAAATTTATATAAAAGAGGGAAGGAGTTAATAATAATACTAGGTAACTGGAAAAGGATAGTATTTTTACCAGAAAGCTTAGCATTGAGAGACGCAGTTGGTGCAAGATTTAAAAATGGAAAATTAGAAATTATATTTAGCTAAAAAATTAATTTTTAATAGAAGAGATAAAATTTGGAAATCGCAAAGGAGTGCTAAAGAATGAAATGTGTCATATGCGGTAGGGAAACTCACACGGATACTATACCTTTATGTCCAAAATGTAGTAAGGAAGAAATGGCTATAGATTTTGCAAAGGAAATTCACGATGGTATGGAAAAAATTAAAAGGGAATCCGATGTTAAGTGTAATCTTTGCTCCAATGAATGTGGACTATTTGAAGGAGAAACTGGTTTGTGTAGATTGAGATGGGCAGAAAACAATAAGTTAAAGTCACTTGTAAACGGTAGCAAGGCGATTTTGTATTCATATGAGGATAAATTGCCAACTAATTGCTGTAATTCTTGGTTTTGTAAGGGAACTAGATTAAAAGGAACAAATTTAGCAGTATTTTATTATGGTTGCAATTTTGACTGTTTATATTGCCAAAACTGGGAGCACAAAATGGTAGAACAGGGCAAAATTGTAAGCGTGAATGAAATGGTTAACAGAGCTATGAAAGAAAGGATTAAGTGTATTTGTCACTTTGGAGGATCACCAGAACCTCAATTAGCATTTGCGATAAACTTTAGCAAGAAAGTGTTGGAAAAAAGAGACATAATGATATGCTGGGAATGGAACGGTGCAGGAAGGAAAAATCTTGTTTTAAAAGCTGCTGAACTTAGCAGCATAAGCGGTGGTACTGTAAAATTTGACTTAAAAGCTTGGAACGAAAATTTGCATTACATTCTTACAGGTAGAAGTAATAAGGAAACTCTGAAAAACTTTGAAAGAATATTTGAAAAGTATCCTGAAGTTTTATCGGCTACAACCTTGTTAGTACCTTATTATGTAGATAAAGAAGAAGTTAAAGGTATAGCATCATTTTTGGCATCACTAGATGAGTCCATACCTTACAGTTTGCTTGTGTTTCATCCAGATTACAGATTATCGGATTTACCGATTACACCAAAGTCACAAGTTTTTGAGTGCTACGATGTGGCAAGGAGATATCTTAAAAAGGTAAACATTGGGAATCTACATTTACTGGGATGGATCTGGATCTAAATGCTCTCAAGTTTTTTAAATTAAACGCTCTTTTGCTAACGGTGTCAAAACACTTTTCTTAGGAAGAATCTTCAAAATCTTAAAAAAGGGTAGATAAATCAAAAAAATTAAAATTGGCAAACCTACTTAAAAACACAATAAAAACGGAAAAAGGTGTTAAACATTGAAGATGCAGACTGAAGTTAGACAGCTAAAGGAAGGAGGATATATAGTTATTGACGATGAGCCTTGTGAAATTGTAGGAATATCAGTAAGTAAACCTGGTAAACATGGTGCCGCTAAGGCTAGAATTGATGCTATAGGCATATTTGATAAGCAGAAAAGAAGTATAGTTCAGCCTGTTACTGCAAAAGTATATGTACCAATTGTTGAGAGGAAGAGAGCTCAAGTTTTAAGTGTCGTAGGGGATACAGCTCAGTTAATGGATTTAGAAACCTACGAAACTTTTGAATTGCCAATTCCAGAGGAGGTTAAAGATAAAGTAAAACCTGGAGCTGAAATAGTTTATATAGAATCACTTGGTAAGAGAAAAATTGCCGAAAAGTGATATGCATATAGATTCTTTTTTTTCAGTCTCTAACTCGGACTTAAAGGAAGCTAAATTTGTTATTTACGGTATACCGTATGATCAAACACAAACATTCAGATCTGGTTCAAGGTTCGCTCCGAATGCAATAAGAGAAGCTAGTTGGAATCTTGAGGAATATTCTTCTTTTTTTGATTACGATGTATCTAAATCAAAAATCTGTGACTGTGGAAACATAAATACGGATGGTAAGTTTGAGGAAATAGTAGAAAGAACTAGGAATTTTTTGGGAAAATTAAAGAAAAAAACAATACCGATAGCTTTAGGTGGAGAACATACAATTACATATGCAGCAACAACTGTTTATGATAACATCTGTTATGTGGTTTTTGACGCGCATTTAGATCTTAGAGCTGAGTTTAACGGCGAAAAATACAATCATGCTTGCACTTTAAGGAGGATTTACGAAGATAGAGAATACGAAATAATCATAATTGGCGCTAGGAGTTTTACGCAAGAAGAAAAAGAGTTTATTCAAAGAAATAGGAGAATAAAATGTTATACATCCTGGAAAATAAAAAAAGAAAACATAATTCCTGAAGAAATCGAGTCGTACGATAAAGTTTATGTATCAATTGACATGGATGTGTTTGATCCATCATTTGCTCCAGGTGTATCAGTTCCAGAACCGTTTGGATTAAATCCAGATTATCTTTTGCTTTTTTTGGACAAATACGGTAAAAAAATTGTGGGAGCTGATATAACGGAAGTTATACCCGATCAGAATTATACTACACAAATATTAGCAGCAAAAATCGTAATTGAAATAATAGCATCAATAGAACGTTAAGTTAAGGTATCTTTTAATTCATCTTCAATTCTCTTTGCAAAACTCAGTATTAGATTCTCTTCAAAATAATTGCCAATTATTTGCATTCCCACGGGTAAACCTTTTGAAAATCCTATTGGGAAGGAGAGAGAAGGTAACCCAGCTAAGTTGATTGGTACTGTGTTTACGTCCATTTTGTACATAGTCAAAGGATCAGCTAGTTCTCCGATTTTAAAAGGAAGAGAAGGCATGGTTGGTGAGATTAGTAGATCAAATTGCTTGAATGCATTTTTAAACTCGCCTATGATTAAAGTTCTAACTTTAAGTGCTTTTAAATAATATTTTCCATAATAACCTGCTGATAAGACGAAGCTACCTAACATAATTCTTCTCTTTACCTCTTCCCCGAAACCTTTGGCTCTAACTTTCGAGAAAAACCTAGGCCAAGAATCTAGCTCATCTAATGTGAATCCGTATCTAACTCCATCGTACCTTGCGAGATTTGATGAAGCTTCACCCATGGCAATTACATAATAAGCTGCTAGAGCATATTTAAGTGAAGAAAAGCTAATTTTACTAATTTTTACGTTCAAAGATCTTATTGCATCTACAGCATCATAAAATTTGCTCATAACGTCATCGTTCCCGCTCATTTCTTGTATAATCCCAATGTTTAGCTTTTTATTTTTGTATTTTTCTGGCTTAAATCTAAATTGAATCCCAGCATTAGTGGAATCTCTTTCATCTTTTCCAGAAATCACTTCTAATAGCAAAGCCAAATCATCTACATTTGATGCCATAGGACCAATTTGTTCAAGCGAATTGGCATAAGGAATTAAACCGTATCTAGAAACTAATCCATAAGTCGGTTTTAGACCCAAAATATTGCAAAAACTAGCGGGACATCTTATACTACCACCAGTATCGCTACCTAATGCGAGTACAGTCTCACCTGCAGCTACAGCTGCAGCGCTACCTCCACTACTACCGCCAGCAACTCTGTTTAAGTCATAGGGATTTCTAACCACTCCAAAGTATGAAGTCTCGGTGGTTGTACCCATTGCGAATTCGTCCATGTTGGTTTTACCAATAATTATTGCCCCCTCGTCTTTCAATCTTTCAACAACATGTGCATCAAAAACAGGTATGTAATTTTCAAGCATTCGGGAGGCGCACGTAGTTCTTAATCCTTTCGTGGTTATATTATCTTTTACTGCTACTGGGATTCCTGCCAGTTTTCCTTTTAACTTACCTTGATCGAATTTTTCAGCAGTATTTAAAGCATCCTTTTCATTGAGAGTTATGTACGCATTTAATTTACTCTTTTTGATTTTGTCAAATAATTCTAAAATTAGATCAGTAGCTTTTTCACATTCTAATCTAGCTTTCCAATCTTCTACAGTAATCATACTTACTCAATTATTTTAGGTCCTTTAAAGAAACCATCTTCTTTATGTCTAGTGTTTGCCAAGACTTCTTCCTGTGACAAAGACTTCTTTGGAATATCGTCCCTGAGTACATTATACAATGGTAAAACGTGAAATGTAGGCTCAACATCCTCAGGAACTTCATCCAAGATATTAAAATACTCCAAAATTTTTTCAAAATCGTTTTTTAATTTTTCCGCCTCTTTATCGTCAATTTCTATTTTAGCTAAAGTCGCAACATAGAATATCGTTTCCTTGTTAATCACAGAGTTTGGGTATAGGAATGGAAATTTATTTTTTACCAACCCATAGTAAATGTATATTGAATGTTTTTTGGTTTTAAACTCCTGATTATTTTATTGGAAGTTAAAAGTTTGAAATCGAATACATTGAAAAATAAAAATAGGCTAGGTTTTTATGTGGAAGAAAATAGTGGAAAAGTTTGAAAGATATCCTTCGCAAATTGCTGTTGTTAAGGAGTTTTTAAGATTGGGAATATCGGTCAAGAATGGAAAAGCTTACTGTGGTAACATAGAACTAGTTCCAACGAAAATAGCTGAGGCTGTGGGTGTGGACAGGAAAGTTGTGATGATGGCTATACAAAATATAGAAAAGGATGAAGAGTTAAGGAAAGTATTCTCTTCTATAAAACCTGTAGCAAATATAGCTGATGTTGCAAGAATATTAGGATTTGGTGTGTTAGAAGTTTATGCTGATAGCAGAAAAGTTGGGATTGTGGCAGGAATCTCATCAATTCTTGCAAGAGAGAACATCTGCATAAGATACATACTGGCAGAGGATCCTGACATCAGTGTAGAGTCGAAATTAACTGTAGTTACAGATACAAAAATACCAGGTAAACTAGTTGATGAATTCTTAGCAATAGATGGCGTTAAAAAAATAGTTATAGGTTAATTTTTGCAGAATTTACCATTTTCTTAACCAGAAGTAAGGTATAAACAATGCAAGAACGGCAAAAATTTCCAATCTACCAATCCACATATTTAAGATCAGTAGAAGCTTGATATGAACTGGGAAAAATGAGTAAGATTCTGAAGCCCCAGCTAGACCCATGCCTGGACCAACATTACCTAAAGTAGCAGCCGAGGCAGAGATTGATGTAAGAATATCATATCCTGAACCTACTATGATTATAGACGATACAATAAAAATTAGGATATATAGGATCGTGAAAGCTATGATCTCGTCGATTATTTTCTTCTCTAGAATAATATCACCATATCTTATTGGTCTAAAAATCCTCGGTTCTGCAGCTTTTAAAATTTGAAGCACTGAATATTTCAGCAGAATGTACAATCTGATAATTTTTATACCTCCTGCTGTAGAACCAGAGCAACCTCCTATGATCATTAGAATTAGCAAAATTATTTTTGCAAAATCACTCCATTTATCAAAATCGGTAGTAGTGTATCCAGTAGTGGTTAAAATTGAGACTGTTTGAAAGACGGACACTCTTATAGAGTCGTATAGACCAAAACTGGATAAATTTGAGATTATAATTAAAATGGATGCTATAGCAACAACAGAAATGTAAACTTTGAACTCAGTATCTCTAAATGGAGATTTACCCTCTCTAAGTAAATAGTAATGCAACGCAAAATTAGTACCACCGATTATCATAAAAATTATTATAACAGCCTCAATTGCTGGGTTATTAAAATAAGCAATACTTTTTGTATGTGTTGAAAAACCTCCAGTAGACAAAGTTGTAAAAGTATGAAGTAAAGCATCGAATATTGGAACTCCAAGGAGATGTAGTATTGATACCTCAAGAAATGTGTAAATAAGATATATAGTGTAAAGAATTATAGCCACATCTTTAACTCTTGGTTTTATTTTTTCCAAGGTAACTCCAGGATACTCGGCAAAGAACAAAATTTCACCTTTTTTAGCCATGGTTGGAAATATTGCTAGAAATAGCACAATTATACCCATTCCTCCGAGCCATTGTATGAAACTCCTCCAAAAGAGGACGCTTTTTGGTAAACCCTCTATGTTATCAACGATTGTGGCACCTGTGGTTGTAAAACCAGACATAGACTCAAAAAAAGCATCTATTGGATTGAAACCTACTAAAATAAATGGAATTGATGAAACCAGAGCTACAGAGAACCAAGTTAGACTAACTATGGCTAGAGCTTCTCTATGTTTAATGAATTCGACGTCTGGCCTTAAGTAAAGTAATGCTAGGCCTAAAAGAAATGTGATAAAGAACGCTTTTAGGAATGGATAAATTTCCTCTGAGTAATATAACGCTACAAAAATTGGTAAGAAGAATAAAAATGAAAAGTAAAAGAGAATCCTGCCAATTACGTTTAAAACCAATTTTAGATTCATTTCTAGTCCCTTAACTCGGGAGGATTGTGAGATTCATTGTAGTTTGATTTTTTAAGTTTTACGTAAATTTGCTCTCAACTTTTTCCACATTATCCCAAGTTGTAAAAATTAGAAGCTTATCTCCAAGACGAATTTCAGTTTCACCTTTTGGAATTAAACATTGATCCTCTCTCAAAATACAACCAATTATTGTTCCTTTTGGTAATTTCATATCCTTTATTCTTTTTCCTGATAACTTATCCTTTTCAACTAAGATCTCTAATACGGCGATCTCTTTTTTTTCAAACTTTGTTGGAGCTCTTAACTTCATAAGCTTTAAGTGTTTCAAAATTTCCAAGTGTGCTATCTCTTTTGGAGATAACGCGACATCTACACCGACTTTTTCGAATAATTTTATGTAAGAACCCTTCTCAACTTTGACTATTGCTTTTTTTGCACCTAAGCTCTTTGATAGAAGAGCTATTAGCAGATTTTTCCCATCACTTTCAGTAGTGGCTATAACTACGTCAGATTTACCAATTTCTTCTTCCATCAAGAAATCGAGGTCAGTTGCATCACCAATTATCACTCTTGTTCTTTTTAGAATCTTACAGAGATTTTCACACACAGCGGGATTAACATCAATTAATTTTAAGTTTAAATTGCTTCTGTCCAATATTTTTGCAACATAACTGCCTACGGTACCTCCTCCAAATATTACAACATTTTTTATCACTCGTTTGCCTAGAATATCGCTGATTTTGGATAAATCCTCAGATTTTCCAACTACAGCTATTTTATCTCCAGCTTTAAGCTTTGTATCTCCTCTTGGTACTATAATTTCATCATTTCTATAAATTGCAGTGATAATGACATTATCTGGTAAATTTAGCTCGGATATCCTTTTTTCAATTAGCGGCGAATCATTTGGAATCATTACTTCAATCATATCTATTTTTCCACCGCTAAATGAAACAAAATCTATTGCACTAGGTATTGTTACGAGATTCGCTATGGCACCAGCCAGTGCCAGTTGGGGACAAATTACTAAGTCTATACCGAGCGGATGCCCCCTTATTACTGGTTTATCTACGTACTCTGGATTGGAAACCCTTGCTATTACTTTGTTAGCTCCAAGTTTCTTTGCGAGAATTCCAGATAAGATGTTCACTTCACTATTACCAGTTACTCCGATAAATATTTCAGCCTCGTTGACTCTAGCCTTTTTCAAAGAATCTGGATTAGCAGCGTTACCTTTTATTACGTCAATATCGAGCCCTCTGAGTTCATCGATTTTTCTTTCATCTTTTTCAATCACAATTACATCATAGTCAGCAGAAAGATCATTAGCTAAGCTGTATCCTACTTCTCCTGCACCAGCAATAACTATAAGCATTTTAAAATTCTTGAAAAGTACACTTTTTAAAACATTCGGGAGGCAGTATTGAAAATCATCCAAAGTTAAGAAAATTTATATTAGATTGAACAATAAATATAACGATATTTAATAAATTTAATTTTATCGATATTTAATTATATCACTAAAAATTATTATCTTCTAAAGAGCTTTTTATAAGCTTTGTTTTCGAATGTAGGCAAGAAAAATCCTTGGAATGAGCATCTTATTCAATGAATTTTGTGTTAATTCCAATTCTTTTTGCAATATCTTGTTGTTTTTCATCACTTGTCAGAAAATTGCCATATTTTTTTGCTTGAGCTAAGTATAAAGCATCGTAGATAGTTATTTTTTCATTTATTGATATTATCATAGCATCCTCAAGGTAACGTTCAAATGGTTCAAAAATTACGACATCTTTAAGCATTTTCAGCACATTAAACATAATCTCCATCTCTTTATCCGATATTTTGTTGTAAAGTACATGATGTTTCCAAATTGCGTTTGATATCTCAGCTAAAGCTAAAGTTAGGGAGCATGACTCATTTAGTAGATATTCTCTAATTTTTTCCCAGTTATCCTCCCTGAGAATATACTTAGCCAGCGATGAGGCATCAATTACTATCACGATCCTCCCTCACATAGTATCTTGCAGTACCCTTCTTTGCTTTAGGTAACTCTGCGAGCATTTCGTCAATTTTTTCTAAGGCCTTTACTTTTTTGTATTCTTTAACTTTTGCCTCAATGAACTTTCTTATTTCTTCACTCCAGTTGATTTTAACTTCCTTCATGCTTTTTTTTAGCTCCTTTGGAACTCTAAAACTAACTATGTCCATCATAATATTACTTAGATGTATTACTATTAAATAAACATTTCTATATTACAGAAAAGTATTACAGAGAAGTAAAATTTTAAATTGCTAGTACTTTTTTACTTACAACTGGTTAAAGAAAAATTAAACATTAAAAATTACTCTTCATCGTTGTTCTCGATAGGAAAGTATACTACCTCAATTCCCGCCTCTTTTAGAAGCTCTAAACCTCTATTGTCAGCATATTTTGTACCGTACACGACTCTTTTTATTCCAGCATTTATGATCAACTTTGCACAGGTTATGCACGGCTGATGAGTTGTGTAAAGAGTACCACCAGCTATGCGGATACCATGTAAAGCAGCTTGTACAATTGCATTTTGTTCGGCGTGAACACCTCTGCAGAGTTCCTGTCTTTCTCCAGAGGGAACATTTAACTTATCTCTTAAACAACCTATATCTAAACAGTGTGGTAATCCGGAAGGAGCGCCGTTGTAGCCAGTGGTAAGAATTCTCTTATCCTTTACAATTACAGCACCAACTTTTCTTCTTAGACATGTAGATCTTTTTGCTACTACTTTTGCAATTTCCATAAAATATTCATCAAGACTGGGTCTGCTGCGCGATTGCATTCTCTAAACCTTCAAATTTGTTTTAAATATTCTTAAGCATAAAATTACAAAGTTTTTAGCATTAATGAAATCCCTAAATTGGTGCATAACACATAACATGAAATTAATGCCAGAAATTGAACAAAAATATGTACGCCCGCTGGTGGAACCCCCCTCATGGAAATCTTACTGAGATATCTCAGGGGGCTCATGGCACGGGCGCACATTTTACTTTATCAGTTTTAAGGATAAAAATCTTTTTTGTAATTTGGCAATCTTAAATTTCGAGTGGAAAGTGAAAAAAATAAAAAGAAAAAACAGAAAATAAATATAACAAATGCCTTTGGGGGTATGGAAGTAATGAAGGAAATAGTTATTAAATTACCCGAGTTTAAGGATGTAGTACCAAAAGAATTCAAATTACACATGTTAAGGGCTTATAAGGAGTTTTTAATTGCATTTAAATCAATAATCGAGAAAAGAATAGAAAAAATAGAGAAACTTGAGAAAGAGTTACAAGAAGAGAAAAGTATAAAGAAAATAGAAGTTCAATAAAGCTCCAGTTTTTAATCTTTAGTATTACCAACCCAGGAATTGTTACACAACAATTTTAATCTTTGCAAAAAACTCACGACCAAATTCGTAATTTAAATTGAAAGTAAAATGCAGCAGATATTTAAGTTTTTAAATTTTTTGAGTAAGTTTTTGAAAACTATCGATTTCGAATAAAATCTGAGGTAATCAAAGAGATTACCAGTGTTAGCTCTTCAAATGTACAACTACTTGAGATCTTACCAATTTTATGCTTAAACTAGGGAATTGTTAATCATAGCTTAATTTTATTGATGTTGAACATATGAGCAATATCTGCGACATTTTCTTGTTTTTAATTTAATAAAAAGCAGTATAACACATTGGAATTTTACTAAAATCTCTTATATGTTGGATAAACTTAAGACAAGCAGGATGCATGATTTTTTAAATCTTTAAAAGAATTTTGAAACAAAAATCGATACCGTAAATTAAGGTTATACTTAACATTAAAAATAAAAATTGAGTGTTGATAGAAAACTAAAAATATTCTGCTAAATAAAAATTATTTATTCATTCAAGGTGATCATATGGCAAAAAGAGCTAAATTGATCAACGATATAGTAGATCTGGTACCAATTCTTCAAATGTTCTCTACAAATCTCTATAAAAATGTATATGAAGCTTTACTCTCGGAATGGTTAACTCTTGATGAACTAAAAAGTAGATTTGGCGAAGAAGTCAAGGAAGCGCTAAAGATACTTAAACATGCTGGAATGCTGGAAATGAAATGGAGAATGCCAAAAGATCCAGGCGGAAAACCTCAGAAAGAATACCATGTTAGTTACACACACTTAAGTGCTAGTTTCTATACATCTCTTAAGGATTTAAACAGGGTGCTGGAAGTTATATTCATGCCAGACGATGAATTTGAAAAGTTTGTCCAAAAAATTGTTAATGAAGTAAAAGCTGGAAGAATGTCAGTGCCACACATTAGTAAGACTCTTGGTTTAGACCCCCTATTCATTAGGGCAATAGCAAAAAGATCTTTAAGATTAAATGTTAAAGGACAGCTTGTAGAGTTGACCAAAGATGAAGAAATCTAATCTTAGAGATATTTTAAATATGTTCAAGTGGCATCCAAAGTACAGCTTAGAGAATGTCTCTATAATTTACATCGACCGACCCAAAGGAATGTCAATTTTAAAAGGTTCTGAAATTGAAAAAATAGGTTACAAGTTTATATATTTGAAGTCAGGGGTGGCAATACCGTTCCATAGGGTCATGGAAATTAGATACAAGGATGAGGTTTTCTGGAGGAAATTTGATGCTCAGGAGTAGGATGAAAAAAGAAATTGATAAAGATGCGTTGGAGCTAATATCCTCACTATCACATGACAAAAACATATTTTATTACGATATAATGGTTGATTATGCTCATGTTTTGAATTTACTGAAAAATAAAATAATTAACACAAATGATGCAAAAAAAATAATAAAAGCTCTGTTAGAAATTGAAAAACATGGATTTGGAGATTTAAATGGAGAAGATGTGCATGAAGCTATAGAAAGGAAAGTTATAGAAATAGCGGGGGAATCCGGAAAGAAAATGCATACAGCAAGATCGAGAAATGATGAAATAGCTACTTGTTTAAGATTATTTGCAAGAGATAATATTCTAAATTTGATGAAAAATATAATAGAGCTTAGAAAAGCGATAATTAATAAAGCTGAGGAATATATAGACACTATTATGCCTGGATTTACCCATTTACAATACGCTCAGCCCACGAAGTTATCTCACCATCTTATAGCATATCATGATATGTTAGAAAGAGATTTTAAAAGATGTTTGAATGCATTTGAAAGAATTAACTTATGTCCGCTTGGATGTGCTGCATTAGCGTCAACCTCGTTTCCACTTGATAGAAGTTATGTAGCCAATTTGTTAGGTTTTGATGGAGTAATTGATAATTGTATGGATGCTGTATCATCTAGGGATTTTATATTTGATGCCGTTTTTGCAGCTACATCGACTATGTTATCTTTGAGCAGAATTGCTGAGGAAATAATCCTTTGGAGCTCAGAATTTGACTTTGTGGAAGTTCCAGAAGAATTTGCATCTGTATCTAGTATAATGCCTCAAAAGAAGAATCCTGATACACTAGAAATTATAAGAGGTAAAGCTGGGAAAATTATTGGTGAGCTTACGTCTAGCTTAGCTATTTATAAAGGTTTACCTTTTGCTTATAATAGAGATTTCCAAGAAATAAATGATATATTGTATGAATCTTTAATTTGGGCAATAAAATCTGTTAAGGTCATGAAAAAACTTTTTCCTAGCTTAGTGTTCAAGAAGGAAAATCTTGAGAAGAAAGCCACGAAGAATTTTAGTTATGCTACTGAAATTGCCGATGAATTAGTAAAGAAGGGGGTGCCATTTAGAGAGGCACACTCAATTGTGGGTAAATTCATATCTAACGAATCTGAATTGAAAAAAAAGCTGGAAAAATTTGGAATAATTTTAGAAGACCTAAAAGATGCCAAAAAAATAGTAGAAAGCAGAAAGAACTTGGGTGGAACTTCTAAGGAGGAGATAATTAGAATGATTGAAAACAGAAAATGGAAAATAAAAAACGATGAGAAAATCTTAAAATCTACATTTGAAAGAATTAATTCGAAAATTAAGAATCTATACAAGGAGATTGAGGAAGTTTTATGCACGTGAAAGATTTAGAAGGAAAAAGAGTTAGAATTAAGGCTAAAGGGTTAATTTTAGAAGGAATAGTAATGCCATCAACAACTGGGGCACTAGTATTAAAATTAGACAACGGATACAATGTGGGATTCTATGAGTATGAAATTCTGGATGTTCTTGAGGAAGTTAAAGCAAAATATGCTGTGAGAGAGCTTACAAAAAATCCAAAATTGCCCAATGTAAAAATAATATGCACGGGAGGTACAATTGCCAGCAGAGTCGATTATACCACAGGAGCTGTGACTAGCCAGTTTACCGCAGAGGAAATCGTAGGAGAAGTACCAGAAGTTGCAGAAATTTGCAACTTAGATTCAAAACTCCTTTTTAACATACTAAGCGAAAATATGAAGGTTGAGCACTGGATAGAAATTGCAAGGGAAGTTTATAGAAGTATAAAAGATGGTTATGATGGTATAATAGTTGCGCACGGTACAGATACAATGGCTTATACAGCTAGCGCTATAGCTTTTATGGTTTCCACACCGATCCCAGTTGTATTTGTCGGGGCACAGAGAAGCTCAGATAGACCATCAAGTGACGCTGCAATGAATTTGATTTGCAGCGCACACACAGCTGTATCAGACTTAGGCGAAGTAGTTGTGGTAATGCATGGATCAACGAGCGATGACTTCTGTTATATTCACAGGGCTGTTAAAGTTAGAAAAAATCATACATCTAGGAGAGATGCTTTCCAATCAGTAAATATTCCACCATTAGGTAAAGTTTTGTATCCTTCGGGAAAAATAGAATGGATCTTGGATAATAGAATAAAAAGAGGTGAAAGAGAACCAAAATTGATGGACAAATTAGAAAGAAAAGTAGCTCTGATTAAGTTTTATCCAGGCTTGGAACCAGACATACTTGAGTTTTATTATGAAAAAGGATATAGAGGATTTGTAATAGAAGGCACAGGTTTAGGTCATGTTTCAACAGATTGGATTGATACTGTTAAAAAAATAGCCGAGGACAGTTTAGTAGTAATGACATCTCAATGTTTGTGGGGCAGAGTTTGTGACAGAGTTTATGATACTGGAAGATTGCTTTTGAAGGCTGGAGTAATTGAAGGAGAGGATATGCTCCCAGAAGTAGCTCTGATAAAACTAATGTGGCTTCTAGGTAACTTTGAACTCGAGGAAGCGAGGAAACTGGTTAGACAGAATTTAGTTGGGGAGATATCTTATCAGACCACTTACTAATTTTTTAGAAAAAATAAATAAGCCATGATCTTTTGTAGGTTTAACCTTTTAGGAGGTAAGAGTTAAATTATAGAAAATAAAAGGCTAACAGAGAAGATTTCCTACTAAATGTTTGAGTTTAGCATAAAATTTTATTTTTATTACCCGTATTAAATTAAAAAATTTGCAAGTTAAAAAGGCTTTGAGCTAATATGACAAGGAAAATTGCTATAATTAGTGGTAAGGGAGGAGTGGGTAAAAGTACTATTGCTATAAATCTAGCTTATGCTTTAAAACAAAGAGGGTACAGTGTAGGGCTGTTTGATGCTGATGTGCATGGGCCTAGCATCCCAAAACTTGTGGGGCTTGAGAAACAATTTGGAGGTTTGGAGACTAAAGATCAGAAGTTAATACCTATTGAAAAGAAAGGAGTAAAGATATTTTCAATAGGATTCATGTTACCAACAAGAGACACTCCAGTTGTTTGGAGAGGACCAATGAAACACGGTTTTATTAAACAGGCAGTAGAAAATGTTGAATGGGGAAAGTTGGATTACTTGGTTATCGATTTACCACCAGGCACAGGGGACGAAGCCCTATCTGTTGCCACTCTAGCCAAACCTGATGGTGTTATAGTTGTTACAACCCCGCAAACTGTTGCATTGGAGGATGTAAGAAAAGCTATTAACTTTGCAAGGGAGTTGAGTATACCTATAATAGGCGTTATAGAGAATATGAGCGGTTTTATTTGTCCATATTGTTCAAAGAAGGTGTATATATTTGGAAAAGGAGGAGGATCGTATTTAGCTAACGAAATGGGAGTACCATTTTTAGGTTCAATACCATTATCGTTGGATATTGTGAAAAGTGGAGAAAATGGGGAGCCTTTTGTGTTTTATGAAAATGAAGCATCAAAAGAGTTTAATAAAATTGTTGACAAGGTTTTAAAGAACTTGGTAATAATAACTTTGGAAAAAGAATTAGAAAAAAAAGCAGCAGAGGAAGCAAAGGAGACAAAAAACAAAAACGAGAAAAGCAGTAAGTAGTAAGCTGCATTAAAAATCTAAAAATTAAAAATATAACTGCAATAATATTTTTCAAATTTTAAAAACTTGAAAAATTTAAAAACAATGCAGAAATTACACAGTTTGTGTCAAATTTAATAATCGATCTGTTTCTTGGAGGAGCAACCGTATTTGTTGCAACACTGATATTCGTTAATGCCGCAGAATACATAATAAACAGATATAAATTAGGACCGACTCTTGTAGGAGCTGTAGTATCTCCTATTTTTACATCGTTTCCAGAACTAGTCGTTTTAGTATACGCGATCTTTGTTTATGGAGAAATCTCTGGAGAAAGTATAGGTATTGGAACAGTATTTGGGCAACCGTTTATGGCATCCAGTTTATCCTATGGATTGATAGGTATATCTGCGCTTTTTGGTTACATCCTTGGTAAAAGAAAAACACTGACATTAAGCGTAAGTAGAAATTTGGCTGTACCCTACACAACCATAACTTTGCTTTATCCCCTTACGTTAATCCCATCGATTTTCCCTGAATTGAAGAACTTATTCGGTTTACTTTTTATTCTATTCTTTATTCTGTATGTGATCACTATATACAGAATGAAAGAAGAGAAAATAATAGAAGTTCATGGAGATTTATATTTTCTACGTATTTTACCTTCAAAAGAGCTTGAAAAAATGGCAATATTTGCTCAAATATTACTTTCTGCTTTACTATTGTATTATGGGTCTAGCAAACTCGTAAAAAGCGTGGATGTCCTTGCAAAAAGTATAGGTGTTAGCTCATTGGGGGTTGCATTAATTGTAATACCTGCGGCTACGGCATTACCTGAGACACTTACGGCTTTGATCTGGAGTTTTAAGGGAGAGGACTCCTTAAGTATAGGTTCGTTGGTTGGGGAGAAAGTCTTGTACTCTACTTTTTATCCTGGTTTAGCTCTTTTATTAACATCGTGGATTTTGGATTTTCACGCATACATAAGCGTTGTAGCAACAATAGTAGTCTCGCTCGTTTTTCTATACTATATTCTTAAGGAAAAAATACCTGTGTATGCGTTATTTTTGGGTTTTTTGTTTTTTATACTCTATGTTGCAATAACTTTCCTTCATATTTTTTCTTGCTGACATTAAAGCATGTTCTGACATCTTATGTTTAAACAGAAGCTCTGAAGGTTGGTAATTAGGTGTAAAATCTATAGATATTTTAATCACTAGGATTAATCACCTTCAGAACTATTGTGAAATGCAAGATGTTTTTTATAGTATTTCACAAAAATTTGCAGATTTAACAGTAGCTCGTTTATTTTACATTGCTAAGCATAAAAGGGGGTTCAGCGGATATTTGATAAAGCATACGTCCGCCTTGGGACACATCGCCCTTCAAGGGCTCGTCCCCATTCAGGGCACCCCAAGCCCCACATCCTAAGATTTAGCAGCTACAACATCTCTATCTGCAATTAAACCACAGTTGCTGCACTTCATAAACCTGCCCCTATAGGCAGCTAGGCTGCCTGAGCAGAAGGGACAGGTTTTTGATGAATTGGAAGGGTTAACGTACTTAA
>CAZCHG010000012.1:0-22514 GCA_964498465.1 uncultured archaeon
TAACACCTGGTACGCACAAGTACAAATTAAAGATAAACACAAGCAAATTCTTCTACCCATACACGCTAGCTAATGGATCTACTGGTGCATATAAATTAAAAGTCAAATGTAGAGAAACTAAGGCATCGTACACATTCTTCATTGTCGACGTTGATATTACGCTAGATGTTCCAACAGAGCTGAGATTTGGACAAACTTTAAAGATTAAAGGTATAACGAACATAGCCGAAACTAACAGTGACTTTGATATAGGTCCTCCAAACAAGGTTTACATCTATCTATACAATAAAACCACCTATAACGAAAGCAACTTATCAGAAGGAGCAGTTTGGAGCAAGTCGTTGCCAGTGAAATCTGGAGGAAAATACGAATGGAAGAAGACCATTAAACAAGCATGGTACATAACCTACGGAGAAGGCACATGGTTATTACTGGCAAAAGCGGACAATGGCTTCTTTGATGAAACAACAAAGGTGTACATATTAATTGAGAAGCCACAGTTAAGATTCGAGTTAGGTTCAGTAACGTGGGCAAGATATGAAAAGGTAAAAGTTAAAGGTACATCAACGCTAGAGCCAGGCACGCCAATAGTCATAAAGGGATTAGACAAAGTTTTAGTAGGTGTTCCAGCAGAATGGACTTTATACATTGGTAGCGACGGTAAATTCGAAACACCAGAAAAGAGAGTCAAACCTGATGCGGAGATTACAGCCTACACAATAAGAGTGGAATGGCTAGATGCACCAACCGACGTATATGATGAAATAACAATTAAAGTTGTTAAGCAAAAGCTGGAAGCAACCGTTGATAAAATGCAAGTAATCAAAGGTGGCAAGATAAGAGTAAGTGGTAAAACAACAGTTAAGACAGTGGTGATTTATGCAAGTGCTGGAGATGTATTTGAAGCGGTTACAAAGTTGCCAAGTGAAAGTAGCAGGTTTAACATAGGTCCAAATGATAGGTTGGTTTCAGTTGAGGAGAAGGCTTTCAACACTACAATTAAAGTAAGAGTTGATGCAACGACAGGAGTGTACGTATTATATGTCTTTGCGCCAGCAAGGGACATAACTGCTGCTGGTCAAAATTACATTGACCCAGTAGAAGATGCACAGGCAGTATTTGCAATACAAGTGCTAGACTACGGAATTGAACCAGTTGAACCCAAGGATTACCCAGTTACGATAATAAGAGCTGACACGATGGACTTGAAGTTCAAAGTCAATGCACCAGATCCAACACAAACTTATGTCAACTGGACTCTGGAAGGACTTGGAGTGAAGACTAAGAAGAGGACTGAGACACCAGATTCAAACGGTTATGTAACAGTGACGATCTATCCATTCTACAACAAGACAACAAGACAACTTGTATCTACAAGGACCTCACCAGATGACATACTACTACCATCAGATGAACAAATAACATACAAGTTGACATTAACGTTGTTCTGGAAGCCAACCAAGGAAGAAATCGGTGACGTTGTGTACGAGGTTAAGATAGTTGCACCCAAGCCAACAATTACATTCCCAGGAGCAATATCTGTCACTGGAAATGTAGTTACACTAGAACTAGGAACACCGCTCAAAGTTGTGATCAACACTAACCAGGACGGTACAAGAAGATCTAAGGGATACGATGGACTCCACATAGTATTTGATACACCGATGTACGATTATTACATACCACTGACTGTAAACGAGACTGGTTATGCAGTAATGGAGATGGCTACGTCAGGATTTGATGTACAGGGAACATACAAGCTCTACATCAGGGACACGATGAAGACTGTGGCGGCAAACTGGAGCTGGACCAAACACTACGCAATTAATCCAGAAACAGAACCAGGATTAGCAAAGTCATTAGATGCTGATGACGACTTCTTCCAGGTCTACAAGATCAAGTTCGTTCCAAAGGGATATGTGCCAACCCCAACACCCACTCCAACTCCAACCCCAACTCCAACACCCACACCTACACCCACTCCAACACCCACACCTACACCCACTCCAACCCCAACTCCAACCCCAACACCCGCTCCAACCCCAACTCCAACCCCAACACCCACACCTACACCCAAACCAAAGGCACCAGGATTTGAAGCGGTATTTGCAATAATTGGACTAGCTGCAGTAGCGTTCCTCCTTGGAAGAAGAAAACAGTAAACTAGCGTTTCTTTTAATTTTAAAATTTTAAATTTTTAATTTTTTATTTTTTATTTATTTTTTCTGTTTTTATTTAAATTTTATAACTCATTGAAGCTCCTAAGCTATTTTTATTTGCAAAACGTTTTTTAAACTGCTTTTGGAAAGGGTATTTCGTGAAGATTAGAAAAGCTGTGATTCCAGCAGCAGGCTATGGGACAAGAATGCTACCCATAACCAAAGCTCAACCAAAGGAAATGGTTCCAGTGGTTCACAAGCCTGTAATACAGTACGTTGTGGAGGAAGCATATTATTCTGGATTAAAGAAAATACTGATAATTACTGGAAAGCATAAGAGAGCCATAGAAGATCACTTTGATAAAGCAGAATTGCCAAAAATTAATAACTATATTGAAGAGCTGGAAACGATTTTAGATGAAGTTGATATCTTTTTTGTAAGACAAAAGGAACAAAAAGGATTGGGAGATGCTGTTGGTTATGCGGAATCTTTTGTTGAAGGAGAACCGTTTGCTTTATTGCTGGGAGACACAATAACTATACCTCCTTGCACAAAGGAGCTAATTGAAGTTTATAATGAATTTAAAGCATCGATAGTGGCAGTTGAGAAAGTCCCATGGGAAAAGGTTAACCTTTACGGCATCGTGGCTTGCGAGAGAATAAACGAAAATGTTGCGGTAATAAAGGATATGGTTGAAAAGCCGAATCCTGATGAGGCTCCTTCAAACTTGGCAATATTGGGCAGGTACATACTAACTCCAGGAATATTTGAGTGCATAAGGAAAACAGGGCCCGGAAAAGGTGGAGAAATACAGTTAACCGATGCCATGAGGATATTGAATCGAAGAGAGAAGATGTACGCATATTTGTATCGAGGTAAGAGATATGACATTGGTAACAAGTTGGATTGGCTAAAAGCAAACATAGAAATGGCTTTAGAGGATAAAGAAATTGGAGCTGAGATTAGGAAATTCATTGGAGGGTTGAAAAATGAGCACGGTCAATGATGTAAACGAGGTATTGAAAAACTTGGGAAATGTAAATTTTGAAGGTAGAACTGTTTTGGTCACTGGAGGAGCAGGGTTTATAGGCTCGTGGATATGCGATGTTTTGCTAAAGCAGAATGCAAAAGTTATTTGTTTGGACAATTTTTCAAGCGGGTTGTTAGAAAATGTTGCGCATAACTTGGAGAATGAAAATTTTAAGCTAATAAAGCATGACATATCAAATCCGATTGATCTTAAAGAAAAAGTGGACTTCATAATTCACGCTGCATCTAGAGCATCACCTTTGGAGTTCAACAGATATCCCATAGAAATAATAAAAGCCAACACGCTCGGAACACTTGTGACTTTGGAAATTGCAAGAAAAAATGATGCAAGGTTGCTGTTTACTTCGACAAGCGAAGTTTATGGAAGCGCTGAGGTTATCCCTACACCAGAAAATTATGTGGGTAAGGTAAACCCAGTTGGGGCTAGAAGCTGCTATGATGAATCTAAAAGGTGCGGAGAAGCTTTGTGCATGGCATACATGAATCAATATGGCTTGGATGTAAGAATTGCTCGTATATTTAACACTTACGGTCCAAGATTAAGGGCTGACAGTGTTTATGGAAGGGTAATTCCGAGATTTATAGTGCAGGCATTAAAAAATGAACCAATTACGATTTTTGGGAGCGGCAAGCAAACTAGGTCTTTCTGTTACATAACCGACCAAGTTGAAGGATTACTAAGGCTGTTGTGGTTTGATTCATGCAAAGGAGAGGTAGTAAACATAGGTAACCCAAATGAGATTGCAATTCTTGAGCTTGCAAAACTTATAAAAGAAATAACGGGGTCAAAGTCAGAGATTAAGTTTTGCCCGCCGATGCCTGAAGATCCAAAGAGGAGATGTCCTGACATAACCAAAGCTAGAAATCTGCTAAGGTGGGAGCCAAAAATTGGTTTGGAAGAAGGACTAAGAAGGACAATTAAATGGTTTAAAATGAAGCTTGGTATTTAGAAACTTAAAACAACTCCATCCACTTTTTGGCTATGTAATCCCATTTGAATCTCCTTGGCGTATCGAATTTACGCCTTTTTTCATAAACATGGAGGATTGCCTTTGATAGATCTTGTTCATCCCTTGTTTTAACAAATGTCGTGCCCTTGTATTCAGATAGGCTTTTTAAACCCCCAACTTCAGTAGCTAAAATTGGCAAACCAAAGTGCATACCGATGTAACCGACGCCGCTCTGTGAAGCCCTTACGTAAGGTAGGACGAGAACATCTGCGGCTGAAAAATACAATGATGTCTCGTAATCCGAAACGTACCTGTTTACAAAGGTAATTTTATCCTTGAATCTTGATTTGCTTATCAATTCAGGAACGCTTTTATCCTCCCAGGTCTCCCCCACGATCAAAAGCCTTGCGTTCTTGGCTACATCCTCAGGCAGCAAATTAAATGCATCTATTAAATATTTTAAGCCTTTATACGGTCTGATTAATCCAAAAAAGAGTATAACAAAATTTTCGGTGATTTTTAAGGCTTTTTTTGCATTTTCTATTGTTTTGTAGTGATCGTAAACGCCGTGGGGAATTACTGAGATTTTACTTGATGCAATATTATATGCTGATTTTATAATTTCCTTTTCACTTTTTGAGTGAACAACGTAGTGGTCCGCCAGCTTTGTTATGAATCTTCTAACGGTTTTAAAGTAAAGGTTTATCAGAAGAATCGAGCTCTCAAGCGGATCTAAAACTTCGTGAAACTCAATTATTATATTCTTCCTATCTCCATCTTTTAACTTGCACATTAACTCTAGGAATAAAATCATGTGAGCAACGCTAGATGTCCACCACTGAAAGATTACGGTTTTACAATCCTTTAGAAGTTTATAAGCATTGAACCAGGTTATGGGATTATACCAGTCTAATATCTCATGAACCTCTACGTTTTCGTTGAATTTTAAACTCGTAAGCTTAGCACCAACCCTTTTCCTCCCTGGAAAGAATCTTTTCGGTAGCATTTTTCTGAAAAGTACAACCTTGACGTTAGTATGATTTGAAAGGGCATTGGCTAGTCTAATCGTGTAATAGCTTACTCCAGATAGAAATCTCTGTGATGGTCCAACTATTGCAATCATTTTTAATTCATCGGGAGATCCTGATTTTTAAAACAATTCCCAATAAAATTACAACAAGAATTGCAAGCACCGTGCTTAAAAATATATTCCTAAAGCACTGCGACAGGTAAGCTGAAATTACAGCTATGAACACTGCACTTGAGAAAGAACCAAAGGCAATTGTGACAAACAGTTTAAAACTATCGAGGTTTAAAAGCTTACCTATGATTGATGCAGTAGTGCTTCCAGTTCCCTGAAATGGGATAAAAACAAATATAAACAGACTGAAGTAAACGTTTCTTTCTATTTCGTATTTAGTTATTATATCTCTAGCTTTTTCGCCAAATTTCCTTATAACACTCCCAATTTTTGGAATAAACTTTAGCAAATCAAAATTAAGTATAACAAAGCTTGAACTGATTACATCTGTTATAAATATTAATAATATTGGCAAAATTAAGCTCTCAATTTGATTACACCCGGCTTTTTTCAATAACGCCATCATAATTGGTATTATGCTCTCTTTCCCAGCGGGAGGTATGAAATATGCAAGCATACATCCGCCAATAATTTTATAATATCTTTTAAATAAATTAATTATCATAAACAAAAATAGCAGGTATGCCAGTGGTGGTAATGTAAAGAATAAAAGCCTCTTAAAGAGCTCTTTCACAGCATTGTTTTTGAAGTTTTAAATATGTATATTTTTTGATTGAAATTTTTATATATTTTGTAAATAATAATTTCAATTTTTAATTTAGTATGGAAATTAGAAACTCATAATAATCTGTGAATAAAAGTGATGGCTAGGATGAAAATTTCAGTAATCGGAGCAGGATATGTCGGTTTAGTTACAGGAATAGGTTTTGCTGAGCTGCGCCATGAAGTTGTATTTGTTGATGTGGACAAAAACAAAGTAGATGCGATAAATGCATCTGAGCCACCAATTTACGAGGAGGGTTTGAAGGAGTTAATGATTAAGAACAAAAACAAGTATTACGCTACTACGAGCTACGAAGAAGGTGTGGGTGGGAGCGATATAACTTTTGTCTGCGTTGGAACACCATCGAATCCCGATGGCTCAATAAATCTTGAATTTATAAAAGCAGCATCCAAGGAAATAGGTAAATGTCTAAAGGAGAAAAAAGAATATCATGTAGTTGTGATTAAAAGTACTGTTGTTCCAGGAACTACTGAAAACGTTGTAAAACCAATAATTGAGGAGAAATCTAAGAAAAAAGCACTAATTGACTTTGGATTGGCAATGAATCCAGAATTTCTAAGAGAAGGTGAAGCAGTAAGGGATTTTTTCAATCCAGACAGAATTGTGGTGGGCGTAAACGATAGCAAAACTAAATCTATTTTGGAAAAGCTTTATGAGCCATTTAAATGTCCTAAACTATTTACGGATATAAAAACAGCTGAAATGATAAAGTATGCTTCGAATGCATTCCTCGCAACTAAGATAAGCTTTGCCAATGAGATAGGAAATCTCTGTAAAAAACTGGGAATTGACGTATACGAAGTTTTTGAGGGAGTAGGATTAGATCACAGAATAAATCCAGCTTTCTTCAGAGCAGGATTAGGATTTGGGGGTAGCTGTTTTCCTAAGGATGTTAAAGCCTTAATCAAAAAGGCTGAAGAGCTTGGAGTAAGTATGGACATCCTTAGAGCTGTCATCAAAGTCAATGAGACTCAGCCTTTGAGAATGATCGAATTGCTTAAGAAGCATATTTCTAACTTAAAGGGGAAGAAAATAGGAATTTTGGGCCTATCTTTTAAGCCAAATACAGATGATATAAGGGAAAGCAGAGCAATACCAGTAGTTAAATATCTGTTAAGGGAAAAGGCAGAGATACTGGCATATGATCCGAAGGCAATGAATAATTTTTCCAAGATGTTCCCTGAAATAAATTATGCCAGTTCAGCCCAAGAGGTAATTGATAAAACTGATGCAGTTCTCATTTTAACTGAGTGGAGTGAGTTTGAGGAGTTGAATTATAAAAGTAAAATAGTAATTGATGGTAGAAGAATTGAGAAAGCTAGAAAAGAAGCAAGGATATACGAAGGTTTATGTTGGTAGGGTTTAGCTATTAAAAATTTAACATTGATAAACCTCTCAATTTCTTTAATAGGAAACTTTAAAAGCTCAAGACAGTTTTTAACCCATTACTCTAAATTCTAAAGTAAAATCTTTAGATTGGATGCTTATCTTTGAGTATGAATAAACTCTGAATTTTTGCAGTTTTTAAATTTCTCTATGGGTTTTTAATTTTTCCTAAGATTATTAACAGCTCCGAGAAAGATATAAAAACCCGTTTGGCTGCTTGTTTAGTGAAAAGAATAGCAAAGCAAAATCTTTGGTTAACATTTTTTACCCAAAGCAAAGGCAGAAAATTAGAGCTTATGTTGTAACCACTTTACATAGGTTCTTATTATGTCTGATCTGGTTATTATACCCACCAATTTGCCATTTACGACCACAGGTAGTCTACCAATATCCTTCTCTATGAGCTTTCTCAAAGCAGAATCCAAACTTTCCTCAGGGGTTACAGTCACGAGTTTCCTAGTCATAATCTCAGCAACTCTTACCTCTTTACTTCTTTCTATGGGAACCTTTTGCACATCGCAGAAAGTGACAATGCCTTCCAGCTCATCACCGACCACGGGATATCCCATGTGTCCAGTTTCCCTTATTAACTTCATAACTTTATCAACTGTATCGTTTGGTGAAACTGTAACGACCCTTGTATTCATCGCATCCTTAACTTTGATTTTTTCAAGTATACCCATACCAATCTCATACCTATGAGCTGGACTATCCAACCTAGTCCTTACCTGCTCTATGTATATCGTGTTTAATCCCGTTACCTTGTACGCGATTGCTGAAGCTATGACCAGTGCAGGTAATATGTTGTAGCTACCTGTCATTTCAAGGGACATTAAAATTGCAGCAATTGGAGTTTTACAAGCTGCAGCTATGAATGCGGCCATGCCTATTGGAACGTAGCACTCAGGCTTAACGGCTATGGTTGGAAAAACGCTGTGGAATATTTTGCCCATGAATCCACCTATCATGCTGCCCATTACAACCGAGGGGCCAAAAACTCCTCCACTTCCACCACTTCCAATGGTGAAAGCTGTGGTCAGTATTTTTGCGAATGGGAATATCAGCATGGTTGTAAAATCTAGCTCTCCATCAAGCGCTTGCTGAACATAACCGTAACCCAGTCCAAGCGCGTAAGGGAAAAAGAAACCTATTGTTCCAGTAACAAGCCCACCAATCATTGGTTTAAAGTGATCTGGTATTCCAAATTTCTTGAACAAACTTCTAATTCCGTAAAACGTTTTTATGTAAATTAGTGCAATCAAGCCAGCAACCAATCCGAGCAATGCGTAGAATATCAACTCAAACCAGGAATAGGTTCTGACAGGAGGAGATATGAATATGTGCTGAATTCCAAAAGGAGCAGGTCTAAATAGATTCATTATAAGCATGAAAACAGTATATCCAGTGAATGAGGAAATGAAAGCTGGAATGAGTGCTGAGAATTCGTAATCTTCTTTATAAAGAACTTCAACTCCAAACAAAGCCCCTCCAAGAGGAGTCTGGAATATGCTTCCAATACCCCCAGCAGCTCCGCATGCAAGTAGTATTCTTCTCTCTTTGTCTGGAAGCTTTAGCAGCGAGCCAACAAAAGCTCCATATCCTGCACCTATTTGAATCATTGGCCCCTCTCTCCCCGCACTTCCTCCGCTGCCTATGGTTATGGCTGAAGCGATGGTCTTTATGATTGGAACCCTTCCCCTAACTCTTTCTTTTATTTGATGAAAAGCCCTGATTATTGCGTCAGTCCCATGCCCCTCAGTTTCTGGGGCAAACGTGTAAACTATGAATCCACTAATCAGCCCTCCAATCGCTGGGATTAAAAAGAGAGGTAAAAGGTTTAAGCTTGAATTTATAATCTCCACTTCAAGATCTCCTGGAGCTGAAGGAGGATAAAATCCGGAAAGGTATTTTAGAAAGACCTGGGTGAAGAAAACAATCAGAAAATGGAATACAAAGGATCCTACTCCAGATATAATTCCAACTGATACTGCAATTAGCATTATATGCTTCTTTGGCTTAATCTCTCTTAGTTTGTTGAGAAGACTTGCGCAGTTCATTCTCTTAAACCTTTGTACCTTTTAAATAAACTGTATATAAACTCTGCAATTTTTTCCACTTCACTTCTTTTAAACATTTTAATTTCTGTATCCCTAAAGTTTAAATCTCCAAAGTCTTCATCGCACACGACAGCAACTGTATTTGGATCTATTCCAATATCTTTTACCTCATTAATGTTTTTTGCCACTAAAATTTTTCTTTTACAAGTTTTCTTGTAACCCTCAACTAATATTATGTCGTAGTCGCTAAAATACTTGCACACTTCATATAAGTCATCGGAGGAAACCCTTTTTATTAAAGCCAGTTTGCTCGGCGATGAAATAAGCACATCAGCACCACTTTCAAAAAATTTCCACGAATCCTTTCCTGGTTTGTCTATTTCGAAGTCTTTATGTGCATGTTTGATTACTGCAATTTTTAAACCTTTACTTCTTAAAATTGGTATAATCTTGGTTATTATGCTAGTTTTTCCAGATTTAGACCTTCCAACAAAACAGATAATCATATAAGTCTTACAGTTTCAAGATTCATTGGAGCTCTTGTCTCAATTCTAAAGTACTTATATAAAGCATTTGCTAGATCAACACATTTACTTTCATCTCCGTGTATTGTTATTATCTTCTCAGGCTTTGGGTTTAGAGCTCTTACGTAAAGTAACAATTGTTTCCTGTCCGAATGGCCTGAGAATCCATCCACAGTCTCAACCCTCATTTTTATGTGAATAACTTCCCTTTTTCCATCATTGGAAAGCTGAATATCTCTTCTACCTTTCTGGATTTTTCTACCAAGAGTGCCCTCTGCTTGGTAACCTACGAATATTAGCGTATTTTTTTCATCTGGAGCTAATGCTTTGAGATACTCCATCACTGGGCCACCGTTAAGCATACCTGACGGAGCCAAAATTATCGATGGTCCAGAATCTTCTATAATCTCATCCCTTTTTGAAGCAGAATCTACTCTAACGAAATTATCACTTATAAATGGGTTTATACCGTAATGGAATATTTTATCTCTTAGCGTTGGGTTTAGATACTCAGGGTATGCTGTGTGAATGGCTGTAGCTTCGTATATCATTCCATCTAGGTAAACTGGAACCTCATCTAGCTTCTCGTTTCTTATAGCTTCCTCTAAAGCAATCATAACTTCTTGACTTCTTCCCACTGCAAAAGTTGGAATGAGAACTTTTCCACCATGTTTAATGGTCTCATTGATTATAGCAACTAGCCTCTCTTCAGCCTCTCTTCTTGTTGGTTGTAAATCATTTGGACCACCGTAAGTTGCCTCCATAACAAGAGCTTCAAGTCTTGGAAAGTTTGTTTCAGCTTTGTCGAACAGCTTTGTCTTCTCATACTTAAAATCGCCAGTGAAAGCAACGTTGTACAACCCTTCACCGATGTGGAAATGGGCTATTGCAGAACCTAGTATGTGACCTGCGTTGTAGAAAGTTAATCTCACATCAGGACTGATGTCTGTGACTACACCGTAATCTATTGGTATGGTGTGCTTTAAAGCTTTCCTTATATCTGATGGCTTATAAATTTCTATCCCGGTTTCTCTCTCTGAAACTTCTAGAAAGTCTTCTTGCAACAAAACCATTAGATCTCTGGTTGGGGCAGTTAGATATATTGGTCCTCTGTATCCGAACTTGTAGAGAACTGGTATGAAGCCGCAATGATCTAGATGTGCATGAGTTACAACAACTGCATCGATTGAATCTAGCGGAAAAACCTCTGGAACCCATAAGTAAGGCATTTGCTGTATGTTGCTTACATTCAAACCACAATCGATAAGAATTTTGCTTTCATCAGTTTGAAGCAAGTAGCAGCTTCTGCCGACTTCTCTTGCACCTCCTAGGAAAGTTATTCTAACCCATCTATCCTCCTTTGGTTTAACTTTTCTGTGTATTCTGTCTCCGATTCTTTTAAGTATTTCTTTTCTTTCATCTCTGGAATTAAAGAGTAAGGCTCTAATTTTTTCTATTGTTTTTGATTTTATTGGCGGAGCTCTCATCACTTTTGGACTCCATCCAGTAGCTTTCATTATTTCTCTTAGCATTGCACCCTGCTTTCCTATAACTACTCCTGGTTTCTCAGCCTCAATTATAACTTCTCCGTTCTCCTCATCAAAGTATATGTTTGTAATTTGTGCATCTTCTGGAACTATTTTCTTTATTATCTCTTTTGCTTCTTCACACGGCTTCAGGCTTTTTGGATCTGGCCTAATGACTATTCTTTTTCTTAAATCTTTGGCTAGTTTCTTAACTATGTCCCCACTTTCAGCTAACTCCTGAGGATTTTGTACAGAAATGACTAAAAATGGTCCTTCGTACTCTATGCTCTTGATTTTTACGTTTGGAGGAATAAGCTCCCTAAGTTTTTCTCTCAATTCCTTTAAATTTCTATTCCCACTCATCTCGGCTTAAAAAAGTTTTTTATCTTTTAGAGAATTTTTTAATTATCTCATCAATCTCATCAGGTTTTAATTCAACGTACTCGTCTCTTGTAATTTTTACAACATCGATTCCATCTCCAGAGGCAGAATCTCTTCTCATAGCTGAGCATACTGCCCTTATTGCTAACTCTAGACCATCATCGGTAGTTATATCTGGATAATATCGATCTTCAAGCACTCCGTAAGCTGTTAGGCTACCTGAACCTGTAGCAACAATATCTTTCTCTTCTATAGCTCCACCTATAGGATCTATTGAAAATATACTTGGACCTCTAGAATCCACACCACCTACAAGTAATTGAACTATGTATGGAAAATATCTTACTGAATGCAATATGTTTGAGAGTATTGTAGCTATTGCTTTGACGGTAGGTTTCTCTTCTTTTTTAATTTCATATAAATTTACTTCAGCTCTTATAAGTCTTGCAAGAAACTGTGCATCTCCTACCATTCCAGCTGTGGTCATCGCAACTCTATCTGCAACTCTGTAGATCTTTTTAGCTCTCCTGCTTGCAACAAAACTACCTATGGTAGCTCTTTTCTCTGTTGCAAGTATTACTCCATCCTTACAAACCAAACCAACTGTAGTTGTTCCCTTAAATACTTTATTTTCCATTTTTATCACTTCTAACAGTTAAAAAAGCTAGGGGTATTAATAATAAAATTTTTAGGTCGATGAAAATTTCTATCATTACTCGACGCTTTAAATCTTATTAAGAACTATACTCTTTCTGTGTAAAATTTCTTTTTTAAATTATATAAGGCTTATGAAATCTAGAAACCTGTTTAATATTTAAATTTAACTGTTATTTTGAAGCTTGAGAAAAATCACATAATTCCAGTTAAAAATAAATTAGAAAACTTGAATGCTTGGACAGTGAAATTCTCGTTCGTTAAAATTAAAATTATTATGATTAATAAATTGCATTAAATATTTTTCTAATAAAAGTTTTTATTTAGCGTGTAAAACTTACCTCTAAGGAAATGGATGTGTATGTTCTAAGGCTAGGACATAGACCTCAGAGGGATAAAAGAATTTCTACTCATGTAGCCCTTACAGCAAGGGCCTTCGGTGCAAGGGGAATATACTTTGATTGTTACGATGAAAAAGTCTTTGAAAGTGTTAAAAAAGTTGTAGAAAGATGGGGAGGAGATTTTTTTATAAAACAAGCAAACTACAAAAAGCTCTTGAGGGAATTCGACGGTCTTAAGGTTCATTTAACGATGTACGGTATACCTTTACCCGAAAAAATAGATTACATCAAAAAACACAACAAAATACTGGTTATAGTGGGAGCTGAGAAAGTTCCAGGCGATGTTTTTGAGTTGAGCGATTTAAACATATCCATAGGAACCCAACCTCACAGTGAAGTTGCAGCACTGGCTGTTTTTCTAGAAAAAATTTTAGACGGGTTAGTTTTTAGATTGAAATTCCCAAATGGAAGTATAGAGGTTATACCATGTGAAAAAGGGAAAAAAATAAGAAAGAAGCAACAATAAATAAAAAATTAATTTAAAGTGCTAATAAATTGGAGAAATTCTTGAATAATTTTACATTTCTTCTATTTTTCTTACAATTTCCTTTGCCATGTCCATTGTTTTTAGTTTTCCTCCAAGATCTGGAGTAACTTTACCCTCCTCTAGAACTTTCTCTAACGCAGTCTCTACCTTTTTTGCTTCCTCTATTAAACCAAAATGCTTCAGCATTAGACAAGCAGATAAGATCATTGCAGAAGGATTTGCGATACCTTTTCCAGCAATGTCAGGTGCAGAACCATGCACTGGTTCAAACAATGCGTACTTTTCACCAATGTTCGCTGAAGGAGCTAGGCCTAATCCTCCTACAAGTCCTGCAGCCAAATCAGAGACTATGTCTCCAAACATGTTGGTTGTAAGGATAACGTCGAACCTCCATGGATCCATAACCAAGTACATGCATGCAGCATCGATGTAGTACTCGTTGTACTCTATGTCTGGATATCTCTTGGAAATTTCTCTGCACACATCTCTGAACAACCCGCAGGTTCTTTTCAGAACGTTTGCTTTGTGTAACACCGTTATCTTTTTTCTGTTCTCTTTTTTGGCCAGTTCAAATGCAAATTTAGCAATTCTTTCGCTTCCTTTTCTCGTTATAACTCTTATGCCTTGAGCTACTCCATTAATTTCATATTCAAAACCTTTGTAAAGACATTCAGTGTTCTCTCTGACTATTATTATATCAACTCCATCGTAGAGACATTTCACACCCTTATAAGACTTTGCTGGCCTTACATTTGCAAAAACATCAAGTTCAAACCTCAATCTAACTATTACATCGGCTGCAGTCTCACCAACAGCACCAAAGAGAACAGCATCACACTTTTTGCATTCATCGAGGGTCTCATCTGGTAAAGCTTTTCCATATTTCTTTAGAGCTTCATCACCTGCCTCAAGCATTTTATACTTAAAGGGTAAATCCATGTGATCCAAAACATAAAGAGCAGCTTCCATAACTTCTTTGCCTATACCATCTCCAGGAATTACAGCAATCTTTTTCATCTAATCACCTATGGATGTGTGAAAATAGCTTTAACAGTATCATTTTCAACGGACTCTATTCTGCAGAAACCAAATCTTTCAAATTGTACAACTCTTCCAATTTCATTCACAACAGATTTTTCAACAATACCCTCATAATTTTTGTCTTGACCAATGACTATGCAGTTGATCGAATCGCTCGGACTCAGCCAATGAATTATATTTTTACCTTTTTTAACATCAATCAAGTTATAGCTTATAAGCTCAGATTCATAGTCTAGTTTTACCGTACAAAACTCTTTAAGTCTGACAGTTTTACCCTTTAATTTTTCAAAGTCATCTTTTGACACATAAACTTCTTTGTCACCCTTTAATATCCTAATTCCACCTTTATGAGGATTCAAAGGAATTTTTACTTCCTTAGTAGCTACATCTTTTATTTTGATCTTTATTGGATCCCAAACAAAGAAATATCTGTTTGCATCTCTTTCTATAATTTTTTTGTTCTCAGCATAGAGGTTTTTCATGCTTATAGATACATCGCTCTCATCAACACCTAAAGATAAGATCAAATTTCTTATAGATTCTGGTCTAAAGCCTCTTCTCCTCAGAGCTCTTATTGTTGGAAGCCTGGGATCATCCCATCCAGAATACAAGCCTTGATCTATTGCTTTTTTTATCGAGCTTGTAGACATTTTTCCAAATTCATAAACTGTTAATTTTCCCCAGTGCTTTGTTACTGGATATTCCCAGCCAAAGTATTTGTAAATATATTTTTGTCTTTTCTCTGAATCAGCTAGATCTTTACCCCTTATTATGTGAGTTATGCCAAGCAAATGATCTTCTATAGCTGATTCGAAGTCTAGAGTAGGATAAACGTGGTATTTATCTCCCACTAAGGGATGACTTTCATAAATAATTCTAAATGCTACCCAGTCCCTTATAGCTGGATCTTTGTGTTTCATGTCAGTTTTTATTCTTATTACGACTTCCCCTTCATCGTATGAACCTTCTAGCATCTTTTCCCAGATCTCTAGACTATCTTCTTTGCTTGTATTTCTATGTGGGCACTCTACTCCAGAATCTCTGTATTTCTTGAATTGTTCTTTGCTACAAAAGCATGGATAGGCCTTTTCCATTTCAAGTAGCTTCTCTATGTACTTGTAGTAGATATGTATCCTTTTTGAGGCATAATAAACCTCATCAGGTTTTGCTCCCAACCACTTGCAATCTTCTATGTACCAATCATAAGCCTCAAGCAAAGGTCTTTTTGTTCTGGGATCAGTATCGTCAAATCTTAGGATGAATTTTCCTTTGTACATCCTAGCATATTCATGATTTATTATGATGCCTCTCGCTGAACCTAAAGTAGGGGGACCGTTTGGATTCGGTGCAAACCTCATTACTACTTTGCCTTGTTCTGCTTTATCTAAGGGAGGTAATTTTATTTCCTTCTTTTTAGTCTCTTTTTCAGTTTCAGCTTTATATTGGCTTAAAAATTTCTCCTTATCATCTTTGCTTAATTTATTTACTTCATCAATTGTTTTTCTAATTAATTCTATTACATCCTTAATTCTCTGCTTAGCTTCTGGACATTCAGCTATGACTTTTCCAATAATGGCCTTCTCACTGGGCTTTCCATATTTTAATATATTTATAGCCACGTGTTTTTTTACAATCTCTTCTAGCCTCATTTTAACTACTTTTAAACTTAATATTCTCGAGTAACCAGATATTCAGCAATTTTTATGAGCAAATTTTTTGCAGCACTATCTTTTAATACGTTAAGCTCCTTTTTTGCTTTTTCTACATATTCCATGGCCTTACTTCTGGCATAATCTATTGCTCCACATTCGAGAAGTTTATTTACAGCCTTTTTTATTTCATCCTCGCTGGCTTTACCTTTCCCGAATATTTCTATTTCTACACCCATCTCCTGAGCTTTAAGTATTATCAACGTCTTCTTCCCTTCAACTAGATCGCTACCCCAATCTTTACCTATTTTGTCCTTTCCAATCAAATCTAAAACGTCATCGTGAATTTGAAATCCAATTCCGCTAAATAAACCAAAATTCCAGAGAGCGTTTACAATTTTATCTTTCTTTCCAAATAAAACTGCAGGTAAGGCACACGATGCTGCAATTAAGTGAGCTGTTTTTCTCTCAATCATTTCAAAATATTCCTCTTCTGTTACGGTATCTCTCTTCTCAAAACTTAGATCTAGATACTGCCCTTCGCAAATTTTTACACAAACGTCGGCAAGCAATTTCACTCCCTTAATTAAGTGTTTAGAATCCACATCACACTCTGTCATAATTTCAAATGCTTTAGCAAACAAAGTATCTCCAGCAAGAATTGCTGTTGACTCGCCAAATACTGTGTGAACAGTTGGAACACCCCTCCTCATAACATCTCTATCCATTATATCATCATGAATTAGCGTGAAGTTGTGAATAATTTCAATTGCTGCAGCAGCTGGTAAAATTTTATTCCAGTCCTCCTCAATAGCTTCGGTTGAAATTAGACAAAGTGTTGGTCTTAATCTTTTTCCTCCAGCGTCAATTAGGTGTCTGACGGCTTTGTATAAATTTTCAGGGCTTTGTATTTTTAAGTATTTGTTTATAACTGAGTTAATAACATCTGCTCTGACTTTTATCTCTTTTTTAATTTCATCTATGTCTGCAGAACTTTTTAACATCAAAACCCCTCACTTCCAACCAGTCCTTAAATTTTCCATGAACAACTATTGGTACTTTTCTTAATTCGTTAACAGTTTCGCAACCGGTTAAAAACATTGCAGTTTTTAGCCCTTTTATAAAGTATTTTAAAGTTTTTTTAACCTCTTCACTGGAAGTTGTAGCTGGTCTCAAGAAAGGCAAAGCCGCACTTGCTAGCTTTGCACCCAAAGCTAAAGCCTTTGCAATGTCCAAGCCACATCTTATTCCACCAGTGGCAATGGTTGGTAAGATATCATAAACTTCTGCCACACAAAATGCAGTAGGAATGCCCCAATTCCAGAAATCTCTTCCAATTTTCCTTGTAATCTCATCTTTTACTCTATAGCTCTCAACTCCACTCCAGCTGGTACCACCTTTTCCACCAACATCCAATGCACTAGCGCCAGCTTTTTTTATGGCGAGTCCAATTTCTCTGCATATTCCAGCACCAGTTTCCTTTATTATTACTGGAACTTTCACACTTTTACAAACATCTTTTATTGCATCTATACATCCTTGTGCGTTTACGTTTCCTTCTGGCTGTATGAGCTCTTGAAGAAAGTTTAAGTGCAAGGCAAGAGCATCGGCATCAATCATTTCTATAGCTTTCTCTGCAAATTCTACTCCGTGCTCCAGTATTTGTGAAATTCCAACGTTCGCATAGATGAATGCAGTAGGAGCATAATCTCTAACGACTGTGAAACTTTCAACCAACGAACTGTCTTCTATTGCAGCTCTCTGACTGCCAACCCCCATGCCAAGGTTTAACTCTTCAACAGCTTTGGCTAGGTTTTTATTTATTTCTATTGTCTCCTTATGACCTCCAGTCATCGATGCAATTAAGAAAGGAGCGGACAATTTTTTTCCAAAAAATTTGACCTCTGTGTTTATATCATCATAGTTAATTTCTGGTAACGCTTTGTGAATTAACATTACATCTTCAAAACCTGTATATTTTGACTCAACATTTTTTTCTAGACAGATTTTTATATGCTCAAGTTTTCTATCAGCTGTGCTCACAAATTTCACCGCTCTTTACAGTTCATATGACTTTGAGGTCTTTTATCTTTATTGAGGTTCCAACTCTCTCTCCATTTAGAAAGCGGGTTATGTTACCCTTTACAGTTCCACTAAATATAAAAACTTCGGAAAAATTTGAAATTTTCGCAGCAAATCTAACTTTTTCTTTCATTCCACCAGTAACATCATCTTTTCCAGTAGCATACCCGACTTTACTCAAAATATCATAAAAATTTGAGTTATTTATTTCTTTTATGGGTTTACCATTTATTGTTACTTCTTTATCGACAGCAAAACCGATTCTTCCAGGTTTTAATTCTTTTGCGAGTTCATAGATTATCCTATCTCCGGAAATAACCTCAAAAATGTCTAACTTTTGGTTATAAATCATATCACCATGTAAAACTGGAACAAACCCTTTTTCCAACATTTTAAGTATGAATGCATAATCAAATTTGAACTCATTATTATTTATTTTAAAGAAACTTATGGGATCCAGTGGTAAAGCATTGATTTTTTTCTCAAGAAGGATTGAACAAAAAATTAGATTCAATTTTTTGCATCCTAAATGAGTTTTGGATATCCCTTTTAAGTCTTGGATTTTATCCAGTTTATATTTTTTAACATAGGGGTGTCCAAATGAGCCTGCACCGTGAATTAGTATTAGCCCTTTGGTATTTGAATTTGCTATCTCTTCGGCAATTCTATTGATTTCTTGAATTTTCGCAACTTCTATTTTTCCAACAGATTTATCAGTTATTACTGAGCCACCAATCTTTAGAATTTTTATATTACCCTTCTTCCTCAACCCTGACACCCTCTTTTTCTGGTTTTAAAACAAAAACTTTGAATTTGCTTTTTATTTTATCAATTAACTCTCTATTACCAATGCCAATTATGCAACCTCCTCCTCCAGCTCCAGTAATTTTCATTTTTATACCAAGTTTGTCCATATAGTCAATAATTTCGTCTATTCTTCTTGTGCTGACACCAAGACTTTTTAGCATTAGCTGATTTAATCTAATTAAATCAGAAATTGATTTTAAATCTCCTCTTTCAAGCAGTTCAATAGCATTTAGGGAAATTTGATCTATAACATCGAATATGGCATCTACCACTTTTGGATATTTTTCTCTGAACTTTGCAACTCTCTTAACCATTTCTGACGTAATTGACTTCTCTTCGGTATCAATGACGATCAATTCGATATCCTTTATGTCTACTTTTTTTCTCTCAGGTATTAGCCAAGATCCACCGTATGTGGATAGGAAAGGATCAGTTCCGCTGGCAATACCTTGTACATCTAGTTCAACAAGTCTTGCAAGCTCGTATATGTTTTCATTATCTAATCCAGCATCAAATTCAGCATCTAATGCTTTTAAAACGGCAACTGTTACTGCTGCGGAGCTACCAAGTCCAGATGCAATTGGAATCTGGCTATTAATTTCAATTCTTGCTCCGCTTATTTTTTTGATCTCACAGAATCTTTTTATTGCATAGCTTACATAGGGATGTGTTTTGAAGTCTATTCCAGTTGTGCCCAATTCTGAAATAATTTTAAAATTGCTGCTTTTTTCGACTTTCGCATAACATCTAAGGTTTATTGCACTAACTACCGCATGTCTTTTGTAAACCACTGCATGTTCTCCAAACAGGAATATTTTACCTGGAGCTGAGGCAATCATTTTCTAAATACTATTCCAGCGTAACCAACCACTGAGCTTTTATCCGCTACATCCCCGCTAGTCGAATAGTGTACCAATTCAGCTTTACCGTTTAAATAGTTTGAGTAGTGCATAGCTACTGCTATAGCACCGTATCCGCACACACTTGCGTTTAACTCGTATATAGTCTTGTAAAACTTGCTAACGTCCCCTGTTAAAATGGAATCGATTACAATTTTATCTAATCTTCTACACTCGCTATCTGGCAAATAATGATGCATATCACTTGAGGCTATTAGAACGATTTCTCTGTTTGTGGTTTCTTTAGCTTCAATTATCTCCTGAGCTACATCTTTTGCTGTCTTTTCATCTTGCATAGCTAAGCAAATAGCCACTATTTTGAAATCACCACCAAAAAGATATTGTAAAAATGGAACTTGAACTTCTAGGGAATGTTCCGATCTGTGCGCTTCATCATCTGTATCTATTATCTTTTTTGGTAGTGCGTCGATGAATTCTCTGTCAACTTTTACTTCACCTAATGGCGTAACCCAATCTTGAGTAGAAACAGCTACAGCTGAACCGTAGCCGTGATGGTTAGGACCTATGATAACATAGGTCTCCACTTTTGGCAGCAAAGATAAAACCTTGCCAGCAGTTTTTCCTGAGTAAACATAACCTGCATGAGGAGACACGCAAGCGATCACAGATGGATCTGGTGCTGGTGAAACAAACTTTTGAAGCATTGATTTTAGTTCTGAAACACTAGCTGGGTAGAAGTAACCAGCAACGGCAGGATATCTCATACAGCAATAATATCAAAGAAATATATTTAAAGATTAAAACAGAGATTGCAAATAATATAAATAAAAAAATAAAAAATAAATAAAATAATATTATCAGACTTTTGCTTTCTCCACAACTTCTGCTTTTTCAGTTTTTAAGATAAGTGACAAAGTAACTGCGGTTATGAAGCTTGCTATGAATCCAGGTAGAACAGAGTACATTGGAATTCCTGCAATCTTGACAGTCTTACCAAATATTGCAAACGTAAGCAACGTGACTATGAAACCAACTATCATGCTGGCTCTTGCAGCATGCTTGTTCATTCTGCTCCAGTATATTCCAAGTATTATCGGGAAGAAGAAGCAGTTGACCATTAATGAAAGAGCGGCCCATATGAACCATGCAAGCAGTGGAGGCGGTGAAAGGGCTAAAAGCAATGATCCAAATCCAACGACAAGTATTGTTAGCTTTCCTATGATTTTTACCGATCTATCCGAGATATCTGGCTTTAAAACATTCTTTACGATATCGTAGCTAACATTGCTGGCAGCTGTTATCATAAGTCTATCGGTTGTGGACATTACTCCAGCCAGTATAGTTGGTAATAAAAGCACAAATAGCCAGTGCGGCAAAGCTACTTTTGCTATGGTTGGATAGGCCATGTCTGACCATTTTACTGTAACTTCTCCGATCTTCAAATTTGAGATCTCTATTAAACCCTTTGCCCAAGCAACTCTTGCAGCCATTCCAGCGAGTGATGTAAGCATTATAGCTGCAACCCCAAGAACGTACATTACTAGTGGACTCCATCTTATGTATCTGACCTCTTTAAACGTTAGCATGTTGTTAACTATGTGAGGGGCAACCATTAGGCCAAGTGGAACGGCAATACCAAACAGCGTTATGTTGTACACCCAGCCAGCCAGCGGAACGTTCGCTGGAGCAAAGGGCTTGGCTAGAAACTTTGCAAAGAGAAAGCTTTCGCTTACACCCCTTATTGTGTGCTGAAGTTCTGGGACTTGTGCCAAGGCGATGTTTAAATATTCAAATCCGCCTAACCATGAGATTATTATTGGAACAGTTATGTAAACTCCTAGAAGCATTAAAATCGATTGTATGAACGTTGTCCAAGCTGTAGAAAACATGCCACCACTCATAACATACGCTATTACTATTACTGCAGCCAGCACTGCACCAACCCAGTATGGTATGCCCAGTATAACTTCGCTAGCCACACCTATTGCTGTGTACTGTCCGATTAAGTATATGAAGCACGTAATTGCTGATATTGCTCCAGCTATAGCTCTAATCACTTTGGGATCGTTGTAACGGTATGCTAGGTAATCCTGAATTGTTAGCATTCCAAATTTTTCTTTCAAAGGATACAGCTTGTAGGCTATTAGAATTGTTCCGAACGCTATTGCAAAAGGAGGTCCGATTACTCTTTCCCAAAGATTCGACCATCCTGTTGTAAATCCAAGGCCTGCAACTCCAATGAAAGTCATTCCGCTGAAAACACTGCCAATCATGAGCAAACAGTAGGTCCAAAATCCTAGCTGTCCACTAGCAGCTATGAAGTCAGCTATTGTTTTTACTCTTCTCGCTCCGTAGTATGCGACTACTGCTATTACTATTAAATACGCTATAAAAACCGCGAACGCGAGAAAGTCCATTTTAATCTCTCCATTTTATTGCCCAAAGTATAAGTAGGGCTATTTGGATAAGCACGGTTACGCTCAGGCATGTGAATGTTAACCCATCCAGCCCGAACATGCTAGTTTGTCACTAAGATGCATATTAGCATAAAAATTTTTCGAATTATTTAAATTTCACTTTGAGAATTATATCAATTGTATGTAATAATTTTAATTAAAAATGCAAATAAATTATTACCTAACATTTTTAAACTCAAGTCAGTAGAATTTACAG
>CAZCHG010000013.1:0-11049 GCA_964498465.1 uncultured archaeon
ATGGATTGGATGCTTGGATTGTGGGAGATGAGTGGAACCCCATAGATGATTTAAGAATAGAAATTGTGCTACTACCACTTGCTATACCAGGATTGATTATCCTTAATAGAGCAAGGAAAGTCTTACCACCTTAACTAAAGCAATTTTTATTTGATGTTATCAGTCAACCAAAATCTATGAAATAATTAATTTTTATACTTTGAAGAGCTAAAAATAAACTAAAATGAGATCGTGGTTATATCCTGTAGTCAAGAGGCTGTTATGATTGCCTAAAGGGAGCGTAGCCCTTTGCTGTATTCCCCAACCTCTAACGGCTTCCAGTAAAGGTCCTTGCAACAGCGATGGGAGAAAAATCAGAGTAATTTTCCCAGTATTACACTTGAAAAGAGAGGAGAAGCTTTGATATTCTTTTCGTACTAAAGCAGTATAACAGGAAGAAATTCAACGGACACAGTTTTTATGGACACAAGTTCCATCTCGGAATACATCAACCTCAACTCCCTTTAGGGTTCATAGGGATTAAATCATCGGTCCTTGCACCTTTCAGGGTAACACCTTTCTCTTTTTGGAAAAACTTCATATCCTTAGCTAAATCTGTCACATTTTCCCAGTTTAGCTGACGTTTTAATGCTTTAGTCATGAGCTAGATGTATTTAGGGAGAGGAGTGAGCTACCCCGCCTTTAAGGGCGGAGCTTCTCCTATTCCATCTGCCTTCACGGCAGATGTCTTCATACGGGAGTTAAGAGCTGACTCACGACAGTTTCATCCCATTGAACTCTCTATCGATGGGCTAAACTTGCTAACCTCTTTCCCCACAAAGAGACACCATCGGAAACTTTTCATCTTCTTGTAGGAATTCGAAGTATTTAAAAACTACCGCCAACAACCCCCACCCGCCTTTAACCCCCTTTGTGTTATCCTCGCTTTGAAAAGCAAAGTTTTACAAGCAACGGTTTTATAAACGTGTTGTGGTCGCAAAGTATCTATTAACGTTTAACGTCTATGAATATTGTTACTGTTCCATAAAGCATGTTAATATCTGGGCTATGAATTAAAGAATTTACAGAAGCATCGATATACTTTTCATCTACTGTTAAAAATCGAGGTTTTGCAAGCAACAGGAAGATAAATTTTAAAGTTAATTTATATTTAAAGATAATAAAAATTTAAAACCCAAAAGATATAAGCGTTCATCAAGGAACTCACTATGAAAAGTATGACATCCATAGAATTGTTAGCAAGAAAATTTGGAGTTGGTATAAAGAAAGTCATTCCTTCCGTAGATTGTGATTTATGCATTGCTGGTTATACTGGGAAAAAATGTAAATATTTGATTAAAATTAAAAATGAGTATTACTGTATAAGAGAGGCTGTAAAGGGAGATAATAGACTTGGTTTAAAGTGATTTGCTTCCTCCGCTATCGCAAGGGTCTTTCACTAGAAGCCATTAGGAGGGATTGAGAAGTGTGCAAGACACACCTGCATTCTCTTCAGGCTGAATCACGTCAGCCCTTGCTCCACACCAATATAAGTTGTGAGCTTGTTTTAACAAGATAGATTTCGCAATATAAAAAAACTAAACTATCTTCTGCTAGTCTCTTTACCTTGTCTAATTCATCTCTGCTCTGTCAGGCAAAGTTTTCTTAGCGACTGAGGGTAAAAAGATTCAGTAGGATCAATATTAATAATTCTAAATTTGATCGCTTTAATTTTAAGTAACTCTTTTACAAATTTTTAAAACAACCGAAGCCAAACTAAAAAATATGAAAGTTCATCCGATTGAGTACAGGTATGGTACTCCAGAAATGAAAAAGATCTGGAGCGAGGAAAGTAAAATTAAAAAAATGATCAAAGTCGAAATAGCCTTGCTTAAAGCATTAGCTGACGAGGGTTTCCTACCAAAAGATAAGGTCAAAAAGTTTGAGGAAAAAATACTCAGCAATATTGATATTAATAAAATTAAACAAATAGAAGATGAAATTAAGCATGACGTAATGGCTTTAGTTAGATATTTATCCGAAAATGCAGAAAAAGATGTTGCTAGATGGATTCATTTCGGTGCAACTTCCAACGATATTACAGATTCTGCTACAGCTTTGCAGTTAAAAGAATCTATAGAGATACTGGAAGATAAACTCAAAAAACTAGTTATTCTTCTTTCAGAGAGGGCTGAAAATCACAAAAACCTAGTTTGTCTCGGAAGAACTCATGGACAAGCAGCTTTACCATTGACCTACGGTTTTAGATTTGCTTTATGGGCTTCAGAAATCTTAAGGCATTTAATTAGGCTAAGAGAAATAAAACCTAGAGTTTGTGTCGGTAAAATGAGTGGAGCAGTAGGAACCCAAGCTGGCTTTGGTAAGAGAGGTTTAATTATTGAGAGGAAAGTCATGGAATATCTTGGATTAAAACCAGCAGATATCTCGAACCAGGTGATACCAAGAGACATTTACTGTGAATATCTATCATTCCTAGCTAATGTTGCCACAAGTCTTGAAAAAATTGCCACAACACTTAGGTTGTTACAGAGAACAGAAGTAGGAGAAGTTTTTGAAAAGTTCGAAGAAAAACAAGTTGGAAGTTCTACCATGCCTCACAAAAGAAATCCAATTACATGCGAGCAAATCTGTAGCCTTGCTAGAGTTATAAGAAGTTTCGTTACATCACAATATGAATGTTCAATACTATGGGAAGAGAGAGATCTGACTAACTCCGCTGCAGAACGAATAATACTAAGCGAAGCTACAATTCTTTTAGACCATATTTTAACAAAAATGATTGATGTAATTCAAAATTTAAAATTAAACGAATATAACATTAAAAGAAACCTGAAAGCCGTTGGAGACTTAAATCTAAGTGAAGCTGTAATGCTTGAGTTAACAAAAAGAGGAATAGATAGGCAGACTGCCCATGAAATAGTAAGAAGATTAGCTATTAAAGCAATAGAATCTAACACGTCTTTATACGATCAATTGATAAAAAATGATGTGATTATGAAGTATATAACTGCAGATGAATTAAAAGATATTCTAAATCCAGAGAAGTACTTAGGCACAGCTACAGAGAGGATTGAGGAGATAATAAATAAGGTCAAATCATACGTGGAGACTTCATAAAATGGTGTAAGTTATGAGGGTTAAAGCTAGAGTAATTTCAAGAGGCTACACTGAGGGAGAGGCAGTGGTTAGCAAAAAAAGGATATCTTTCTTAGGCGATGTCGATCCAGACACGGGACTGATTACAGCAAAAGATAGCGACATATACGGTCTCAAAATTTCAAATAAAGTTCTAATCTTTCCAAGAGGAAGAGGTTCCACTGTGGGCTCATATATTCTGTACAAAATGAAAAAAAGGAATACTGCTCCCGCTGCCATTATTAATTTAGAAACAGAACTGATAATTGCTGTAGGAGCAATTATAGCTGGCATACCCTTAGTAGATAAACCCGAAGTTGATCTAACTGAACTAATCAAAACAGGAACATTTGTTAAGGTTAATGCAAATGAAGGTTGGATAGAATGGGAGAATTAAATTTTGACGAAATGTATAAAATAATGGAAATTCTTGAAAATTACTTCTACATTTACGATTACAAGATTAACGAAACTTCTCTTCAATTTTATGTGTATCCAAAGTTTGGTAAAGAAAGTTTCAAGGTTTTATCAACCATCCTTCCAAAATTACCTAAAAATTACGGAATTGAATTAAAACCAACACATGGACATGTTTTAATTGAAATAAAAAAAGAAAAAAACGGAAAAATTTTGAATATAATCCTCCTTATAGCTACTGTAATGTCTACAACTCTAACTGGCTCTACTTTTTATGGTAAATTTGATTTAATTGGTGGTTTTATATTTTCACTCGCTGTAATGTTTGTTTTAGGCAGCCATGAAATGGGTCATTACTTGGTTGCAAAAAGATGGAGAATGAGAACTAGCTTACCCTATTTCATCCCTTTTCCAACTATTATCGGAACACTTGGAGCCGTAATAAAATATAAGGGTATAATTCCCAACAGAAGAGCTTTATTTGACGTGGGCGTAGCTGGTCCACTTACTGGAATTGCCGCAGCTGTAATAGTTCTTTTCATAGGTCTAAAATTACCATTTAAACCAGAAATTCATGGTAAGGGTGAAGTACTGTTACTTGGAAATTCTCCTCTTTTTTCACTCATAGCTACCTTGGCTGGATTTAAATCAAATAGTTTTATACATCCCATAGCGTTTGCTGGCTGGATAGGTCTATTTGTAACTTTCATAAACCTGATACCTGTTGGTCAACTTGATGGCGGCCACATACTTAGAGCTATGATTGGCAAATACTCTGATGTTGTCTCCAGAATCATACCTTTTCTTCTAATTGCCGCAGGGCTGTACATAGGATCTTACTCAGGTCACTTTTGGATCATGTGGGGTCTAATAACAATGTTTTTCTCACTCTATCCACATCCAGGTCCCGTAGATGATGATACTCCTCTTGACAAGAAAAGATATGCCATAGGTATACTCACTTTCATTCTAGGACTTGCTTGTTTCACTCCTGAATTTCTATCGTACTCTGAAATAACCTAATTAAAAATTTAAAATTACTATTTTTACTTTTTATGTAATACTCTAAATTATATAATAGAGGAAAATATTAAAATCAGCATTTATGCTAAAAATCATTTCATAAAAAATACATATCAGAAAAGATTATATATCATAACATCATACAGATATGCATGGTCAGAAAAACGGTTACGATTCATGATAAAATTTACGATTCAATTCAAAAAATAAGAGCAAAACTGATTGAAGCCAGAGTAGTAGATGATTTGAGCTTTACTAGTGCAATTAACATGGTATTGTTGGCAGGTATAATTGCAACAAAGTATTTTGACGATAATGCATGGAAGACAATAGCAGACTTTCTAAATAAGGAGAAAGAGAAACTAGATCACGAAGCTTTGTTTGATCAACTCTACGAGAAAATGTTAGTTCCAAGAGAGAAGGAAGAAGAAAAATCTGAAGTAAAAGGTGAAAATACCAGTTATATACAATAGCATTCATAATATTATTTTTATTTTTTAAAAGCTATGTTTTAAATTCAGCTTTATTTTTCAGAGACAAGATTTCGATTTACTCCTGTGCTTTTTAGATTGTTTACACTTTCTGCTTTTTCCTCTTTGTTTTTGGATTTCCTTTTTACTTCAACGTATATTTTTTGTCCACTTTAGTATTTTTACAAATCCGTGTGTGAAAAATTAGCGTTTCTAAGCGGGCACAGTCAAATCAAAGCTTGTAGATTTACCCTATTTTTTCAAATTCGACGGATGTTTTAACTATTGACAGTTCTTAGTCAGAATTTATTCTCTATTCAAGCTTCTTTTTTAGAATAAAAGAGAAAGTAATATAATTAACAATCTCGTGAAATAAATAATATGATCAACAAGTTGAACCTCTTCATTGAGCTAATTCATAATCCCGTTACTAAAAAGATTTTGGCCCAAGCTACAAAATATTGTGAAAAATGTGGTAAGAACAGATTAGAAGTGGCTCTTGAACTTTTCGTAGGTGTTAGAGATGATGCTTGTTTTAAATGCAAAACTGTGGAGAAGTTCGTTTCATCAATCATAGAAGTTGGTGCTAGGACCTTTAATACAAGTGTTGATGAAATTAAAGAGAAGTTTAAAGATGCTCACTGGAGAAAAGGGCTAGCTAGCGTTATAAAAGGTTTAGCTGTGTTTGGAGTTAGAAAACCATTTGTCCCTGGGGCACCGTTTTTAGTAGTATGGGATGTAACTTATGCTTGTAATTTGAAGTGTAAACACTGTTACTCTTCCGCAGGATCAGTTTTAAACGATGAATTAACCACTGATGAAGCTAAAACCGTTATAGATAAGCTTGATGGACTTGGAGTTACAGCAATCGCATTTTCTGGCGGTGAACCTTTGCTTAGAAAAGATATATTTGAGCTAATAGAATATGCAAGCTCTAGAGGAATATATACAGCCATGGCCACAAATGGTACTTTAATTTCAAAAGATATAGCTAGAAAATTAAAAGATCTAGGGCTTGGATTTGTTCAAATAAGTTTAGACGGAAGAAAGGAAACTCATGATCGGTTCAGAGGAGTTGAAGGTGCATTTGATAGAACAATCGAAGGAATAAAGAACTGCGTGGATGCAGGTTTATTTGTCAATGTTGCAATGACGGTAACCAAGCTAAACTTGAGGGATGTTCCATATGTTGTAAATCTTTGTGAGAATCTTGGAGTAAATTGGTTCATGTTTTATAATTTCATACCAACTGGAAGAGGTAGAGACATAGTTGAATTGGACTTAACACCAGAAGAAAGGGAAGAATTGTTGGTATATCTATATGAGAAAAACAAAAATTCAAACATAAGTTTACTATCTACAGCCCCGCAGTTTGCTAGGGTTTCATTACAAAGGGAGATGGCAATCATACCAACTCATTTCTATAATATCAAGAGAGGAAAAACTCTAAAAGACCTCGCAGAGTTTATCGGTGGTTGCGGAGCAGGACGTTTTTACATATCGTTGAAACCTAACGGGGATATCCAACCCTGCGTTTTCTTTCCTCTTAAGTTAGGGAATATTCTGGAAATAGATGATCTTGATGAATTTTGGCAGAAAACAAAAGTTTTAGAAGATTTAAGAAACAAAGATATACTGAAGGGTTGTGGAAAATGTGAATATAGGTATTACTGTGGCGGTTGTAGAGCAAGAGCTTACAATTACTTTGGAGATTACCTAGCTCCTGATCCAGGATGTGTGAGAAATCTTGTATATTATAAAGCTTTGAAAGTTTCTGAAGTAGAAAAAATCTGTGGTGAAGTTTATGATTGAAATATTTGCAAAAAAAGCGGGAAGTACCTTATGTAAGTGGGTGGTTGAGGAAGTTAAGGTTAAAAAGGACTTGGACGGACTTAACAAGGTTCTTAAGACGTTCTTTGATGGTCTAGACAAATTAGGCATAAAAGATGTAAAATTCGACTTTAGCTCAGAAATTGCTGAAAATAAAATGGTAACTAGATCAAAATGCCCCATTTACAAGTATTACCCACTATGGTGTGAGAAGGCTTGTGTAGAATTTATATCAAGCTTTACAAGAACATTCAGTAGAAGAATTTCCGTAGAAAGAGTAAAAAAACAACCAGAAAGTGAATACTGTGAGTTCGAGTTTAGAATTAAGTAATTCTTTAACATATACTCAAAGCCGAGATAATTACTTTTTTTAATCCATTCACATCAACTTTCCTTGGACATAAACTCACAATTCTTTTTAACTTTGCAGCATTCTCAGCAATTTCCTCTGCTTGAGATTCACTAAACCCTAAATCTGATAAACTTGGTAAATTTAGCTTTTTTCTTAATTCATTTATTTTTTCCACAGGGTCTCCTCCAAAAATTTCCCTTAATGTATTTTTTTTCCATTCGGGAATGTAATCGAATATGTAGTTCAAAACAGCACTTCCAACTGATGCCAAGCAAACCCCGTGTGGTATGTTTTTTAAGCCTCCTATTGCATGGGCCAGAGCATGACCTATGTGTACTCCAGCGTTTCCGAAGGCCATTCCAGCGATAAAAGCTGCCAAGGACATATCATACCTTGAGTTTAAGTCTCCTACCCTGTAAGCCCTTTCAAGGGATTTTACTATGAGCTTTAATGCCTTCTCAGCAAGAGCATCAGTGATTGGATTTGCTCCGCAGTAAAAATTACCACTTGGTTTGGTTGTATAAGCTTCTAGCGCATGCATAAGTGCATCAAAACCAGAACTAGCAGTAACATTCTTTGGACACGTTAGAGTATTTATAGGATCAACTATTGCCAAGTCTGGAAGCAAACACTCAAGTGTAATTCCAACTTTAAGCTTTTTAAGTTTGATAACCGCTGCACAAGTTACTTCACTTCCAGTTCCAGCGGTGGTAGGTATCGCGATCAATGGCTTTAATTTCCCAAAATAAACATTTCCCTCGCCTATAGGCTTTGGAAGAAACTTCTGGACATCCTTACCAGTTGTAATACACAGATTTGCAAGTTTAGCAATATCAATTACGCTTCCTCCTCCAAGGGCTATGTAACAATCGTAATCTTTTGCATGATCTATACACGCGTTTAAAACGCCTAAGTCAGGTTCTGGTTTTACGCCGTTCCAAACCTCAGCATTTGGTATTAAATCTAATATTTTATTACAAAGTTCACTTTTTCCAACGGTTTTGCTCGATATAATTAGAACCCTCTTTGGACTAAATTTCTTTACCTCCTCTCCAACCTTCATAGTGGCATTAATACCGATTATTGCTCTATTCAGTCTTATTCTTAAATACATGAAATTAAAAACCCTCCAACAAATTACTACGCACTTTAAATAAAGAATGCTTTTCGTTTATTAATTTATTATTTAGTACTAAAAAACGTAAACTCTCAGCATTTTTCGTAAACGTTCGTAAACAGTTGTTTTTTTATAACCCCTAAAAATTTTACTAAAAAATTTACATTTCACAATGGCAGCGCCATAAAGAGGATAAAAATTCAGGTTCTTAATGAGCAAGTATTTAAAAATCCTTGTAAAGTGTTTATAAATAAAAAATTTAGTCATTTGCAAAGCGTCGCTAAGAATACCTCGCTTTTTACAGTAGTTCCGAAAGTGAAATATTTGGCAATCAGATAAAAATTGTGGAGGATTTTTAAGGAAAAATAACCTCATTTAGATAAACCCAATTGCCAACTTTCGGAACTACTATTTAAAGCGGGGATGAATTAGAAGAGGAGGAAGAGGTTTTGTGAAGTGTATTTTCATAAAGCTTGCTCCGATTTATCGATGTCGGGTGAGAAGGTAGTTGTATGATGTAGTACCCAGTGAGATAGGTACTGCGTCGTAAAACTACAGTGAAAATGATCAACCAATTCCAAGCAGAGGGGATCATAGCTCGCTTCTCCGTAAGGACAGACGGGTTTAATGGGTGCTGGTTCACTCCTGTGTACATTCAATGAGAAGCAAAGCTAAGACGTATATAAAACCTTCTCGCTAGGAATTCTTGCACTTCAGCGCAGGAAGGAGGTCAATATTTTTCAGTCCTTCTTTCCATTCTGTCGTTACGCTAAGAAATATTTATTTCCTCCAATTTTTTGCAGGAAAAGAGAACACTCTCCTTGTACTTCCCTAAGAACCTTAAAACCATCAAAAGCCGTTAAAAATTTATTTTCTTAATATTCAGAACTTTCCTAGTCTTCTCCATCTTTTTCTCAGTCAGCTTTATTAAGAGAGGTCTTAAATCTTAGCAGAATTTCCTTTACTTCATTTAACGTACTGCTTTTTGCTCCAGAATTAACCCTATGGCTGCCATAGCCTGTAGTTGACCTCTTAGACATAGAGTTAAGATCTACTTACCTTTCTTTAAAGCAATTGAGATCTTCATCTGTGTCTCTAACTATTCTACTAATGATAATACTTTTGACAATAACTTTTACCTTGAGCTACCATCCTCTCCTCAAGGTTGTTTAAGGGACATTCAACCGTCTTGAAGAGTCTTTTCTTCCAAAGGCTTTCGCAGGGAGCGGGCTTCGCACATCCTTGGCTGATTAATGTCCACATTTCACCCTTTAAGGGCTTTCTGGTATCTAAGATTGATTGAACGTTCCCCGTTGTATTTAATATTACTTAAATTGAAAACTGCGTCGAACCCTTATGTGTTTTAGGATTCATAGAGGATCTTGTCCCACTGTAGAAACATAGCTGTCATATTTAAGCTCCGATTCATAACTTAGCTCCTGCATACTCTTTTCATATCGTGAGGTGTAAAGAAACTTTTTATTCCCCTTAAACTTCCGCTTTGAATTTCTGTAGCTCATTGATAAAACATAATCGATGACTATTGTAGCTATATTTGGTTAATGAGCTATGAATCTGCCAGAATTTGCCATTGCAGGCTCAAAAAGGTTCTAAAACGGCCAAAAAAGAAGAAGAGAAGATTTAATAGCGATAGATGGGACAAATATAAAGCTGAAGAAGAAACTAATCTTCATATGGGCTGCAAATAAATGTTAATGCTGAAAAGCGTTTGGCTATATGAGTTTCTGGACGCAAGGAGCTTTAAAGCTTATATTTTCTTTGAAGAAATTCTAAAACACTGTGAAAGCGAGTCAGAAATAGCTGTTGCTGGAAATTCTGATGTCTTCGAACTTTAAGGGGTTTAGGATTGAAATTTAGACACAAAACATTTTGTGAAAAAAACGTTGTTAAACAAGTCTCTTAGAGGTTTAAAGAAAGGATGAAGATGTTTTGGGAATGTATCTCTCATTCAAGAGTTCTTTTGATTCCATTCGGAGCTGATTAAAGAGTGTCCATGGCTTTTTATAACTACTTATGGTGCTAATCTTGCCAACGTTTGGAATTCATTTATGCAAGCTTGTTTATGCTATTATTAATCATCCGAATAGGTTACATTAACGGTTCTTATCTGGTAACCAATATATTCTTGTATGTTCAAGTCAAAATTAAGCTAGTGTCAGAAGTTGAAGAGAATATAGTAAGAGGAATTCTAAAGCTCTTAATTCTTAAAGAACTTGAGAGAAGCGATGCTACAGGATACGAATTAATCCAGAAGATTAGCGTTAAGGTAAAAAAACCATCACCAGGTTCTGTATATCCCCTTCTAAAGGAGCTTGCGAACGCTGGCTTTCTTAATGTAAGAGTTGAAGGAAACAAGAAGATATATTCCCTCTCCAAAAAAGGAAAAGCTGTTTTAGAGGAGGCATCAAAACGAGAAAAAGAGGCAATCATGAGAAAGATCAAAGTTTTAAAAACTTCAGGAATTATAAGCGAAGATGAAGCCAACAAAATGTTTCAATTCATCAGCATGAAAAAAGAACTCTGGATGAAGTTACACGAACTAAGAAATTGGATACAATTCATAAATTTGCTCACAAAAGCAATTGAAAAGTCAAAATCAGAAGTTGAACAAATTATCGATGAAACAATAGAAAAGCTTGAAAAGTTACTCGAAATAAAAAATAAAAAATTAAAAAATAAAAAAT
>CAZCHG010000013.1:11149-21337 GCA_964498465.1 uncultured archaeon
GAAAAGCTTGAAAAGTTACTCGAAATAAAAAATAAAAAATTAAAAAATAAAAAATAATCTATATTAAATTAGAGGTTAGTATCGGTTAGTGATTATCGGTTACCGATACATTTATACACAGAAAGGCGATACTACTGAAAGGTGATTTACATGGAAAGCAAAATTGCTAAAGCCTTAAAGCTAAAGCGCAATCCTATAGCAATTCCTCAGAGCGATAGAGAGTCTAAGGATGCTGTTCAATTTAAGGAGAGTAAGTGGGAGGTGCGTAATATGGATGCTTTCAGGAGCAACAAAGAGTTCAACAATGGCTTTCAACAGAGAAACGTTTGACAGTTCAAGTGGTGAAACAGGTTTGAAGTTTGAAAACCAATATGAGAAAATTCTTAATTATACAGAGGATTTTTGTCGTTTCTTATTCACAGAATTTAAGCAATGGAAAGTAAGAAAAAGAACCAACTGAAAAACTACGCGGTAGGATTAAAAAGATTAGACTTAAGAAGCCCATGTATGGAGAGAGATATCAAATTGCCTGAGTTAGTTAAAAAAATTCGTTAAGCAATCGTTCACAATTAAAATCCCAGAGAAAAATATGAGTAAAAATAGGGAAGTTTGCAGTTATCATTTTTATTGTGAATCCATATTGGCTTTCTGCTCTGATAATCCCAGCAAACTACAACAAAAGATTATAGTTGATAACGTTATCGTTCCTGTAGCGCCAAATGCCGTCAAATCGAATGTACATCTATAGAAAAGAGGAATCAGAGAATTTAAGAGCTTTTATTGGATTAACAAATTTGGATGCAAGGCTTGAATGTCAAATGTTGCTTGCGATGATGTTTTTACATTTTGCAGTTTCATATAATAAGATGTTTAAAGGAGATGGAAAAATGATGCCGAGAGATGCTTCTTAGGACGGAAACTTAGCCTAGAGCTGTTGAAAATGTGTGGTGAGAACTTGAAACAACTTCTATTTTTGCTAGTAATTTTAGTTTTGTTGACAGACATTGCAAGCGCAACTGAAATGAAATTCCATGTTTCAATTGTTGGCGACGGAAGATTGCATCCAGGAGATGATATGGCAATAACCATATTGATTGAGAACGAATGTAAAGTAACTAATTTTCCGCTAAACGAGAATACATCTCAATTACTTCAGCTCATAACTACAGCTAAGGATTTAAGAGTTGAAATAGAGGATACTGGACCCATCAAAGTCAAAACTGTGAACTCTCAGCTGATTGGCGATCTACCAGCTGGGAGAATTGCCAAAGCAACGTTTAGAATTAAAGTTGATAAAAATGCAAAGCTCGGGGAATACAACATTCCAGTGAAATTAAGATACAATAAGATTATGTACACCATAACCTCTTCCGGTGCAGTGGTCACATACCAGGAAGAGTGGGATGTAGAATATTTAAAAGTTAAAATAGTAAAGAAAGATTACGATTTCAGTGTTATATCTGTGGATTCATTACTAAAAATAGGTTCAGAAGGAAAAGTGAACGTTGTAATTAAAAATACGGGAAACAATAAAATTTACGATGCAATCCTCATTATAAACACAACACCACCGCTGGTACCGAACACAAGAGCTATGTCAGCTTACTTGGGCGATATTGATGTTGATAAAACTGCTAAGGCATCGTTTAAGATTTATGTCATGGATGAGGCATTAAATCAAACATATCCAGCTAAACTTATTCTAAAATTCAAAACATCCTCTGGAACACCAATGGTTCTTTCACAATCCATTGGATTAAAAGTTATTAACTCTGATTTTTTTATTGTTACGAGAGTTGATAGTTTAATTACATCATCAAAAGCAATTCCAAGGCAGCAAACATTCACAACGCCAATGACTCTGACATTGCGGCAGACATGGCAGATATCTCAAATTCTACAGCAACAAAGTATTCAACCCATGACAATACCCTCAAGAGGATTCATTTTAGTGAAAATTAAAAACGTTGGCGAAGATGTAAGTGATACCATAGCAATTTTGTCCTTCAACAATCCACTAATTCAAGTTGAAAATACACCATACATAGGTTATTTCAGAAATGGTGAGAGTAAGAGTGTTCTGTTTTATGTTAAATCGAAAGCTCCAGCGGGAAAATATAGAGCATGCTTGATGCTAAAATACAGAAATAAGCTGGGAGATGAAGAAGTTAGTAAAAAGAAGTACATAGAAGTTGAGATAAAACCTACTCCACCACTGAGGGTTGAAAGACTTGAAACAAGAAACCTTGGGGTCGGATTAAAAGGAGATGTGTACGTTTTCATTAAGAACTGCCTGAACGACACCATAACTGATGCAGAATTCTTTATCGCAACCCCTGATCCTTCAATAACATCACTCAGCTCATTATCTTTTATTGATGAGTTAAAACCCAATGAATCTAAAGAAATAAAGTTCAGGCTCTCAGTTTCTAATGAAGCAACTAGTGGTCCTTACAAGCTTTATTTAATTGAGAGGTACAGCTTAACTAATGCAGAAGATTTGGTGAGTATAGCTGAAATTCCAGTAGTTGTGGAGCCGAAGGTAGCACATTTCGAAGTACTCTCGATTAGAAGTCATCTCTATCCGGGTGAAACTGGCGAAGTCATTGTTAAAATCAAAAACACTGGTAATCTAATAATCCACAATGCTGTGGTTGAACTTGAAGTTTCCACACCACTAACAATCGCTGGTAGTAGCTCTTTGAGCGGATTGATCGGAAGGTCGCAGCCTGGACTATATTTTATTGGAACTCTGAAACCAAATGAAGTTTCTATAGCAAAATTCAAGATAGATGTAGACAAAGATGCCGGAACTGGCTATTATCCAGCGACTGTGAAAATTAAATACGATGATGAAGAAGGGTACACCCACGAGTCAAATCCCATAACAGTTTCATTGGAAGTAAAGGAGAAACCTCTGTTAAATCCGATCACAATCACAGCAACTGTATTGATAGTGATAGCCGTTATAGCTGGATTCAGATTTGTAAGGAGAAGAGTAAAATGAGCTTGCTGAAAAGCTGGTTAGCGTTTTTACCAGTAGCTTTAGGATTATTCATGGTTTTGCTGGACGTTAGTGTCCTCAATGTGGCATTGCCCAGAATAGCTGAAGATTTTCATGCGAAAATGTCAGATCTGCAGTGGGTTCTGAATGCCTATACACTCACTATGGTCACTCTCTTAGTCTTAGCTGGAAGAATAGGAGACATGGTTAGGAGAGATAGATACTTCATACTTGGAATGGGTTTATTTGTTTTGGGCAGTTTTCTATGTGCACAATCATGGAGCATAAGTGCTTTAATAGTATTCAGAATTTTTCAAGCAGTTGGCGGGGCGATACTCAGTGCCAATACGCTCGCAATAGCCACAGAACTCTTTCCTCCCGGACAAAGAGGTACTGTGATGGGTTTGAACGCGATACTGGTTGCATCGAGCTTTGCTTTGGGCCCGATAATAGGTGGCTGGCTTACAACACATCTTAGCTGGCACTGGGTTTTCTACATCAACATTCCTGTTGGAATTACATCAATCGCTTTGGCTTTTATGCTTTTACCTCCTCTAAAGCCAAAGGAAAGGGTACCCATAGACTTAGCAGGCACAATTTTGTTAGCAATTGGCTTGGGATCACTTACTTTGGGAATAATAAAAGGTCAGGATTGGGGGTGGTACAACCAGAAAACCTTAGCCTGCTTTGCAATAGCTGTTCCATATTTAATAGCCTTCGCAATAAGAGAGATCAATTACAAGTTCCCGATCCTTGACCTCAACTTATTCAAGATCAGAAATTTTACAGTGTGTGTTATTGGAACAGCTATAATATTCTTTGGTATCTCCTCTTCGCTTTTCGTTGTTCCTTACTTTCTTCAGGGATTGAAGGGTTTAAGTGCTGAAGAAGCCGGATACTGGATGATTGCTATTCCTGTTATGAACTCATTCGTAGCACCCATTGCTGGAAGATTGAGTGATAAGATAAATCCGAAATACATAATGAGTTTGGGACCTACTCTGTTCGCTTTAGGCATGTACAACATGACCAGTGTGGATATAAGTACTAAGTACTGGGAGTTCTTCCTCAGATTAGTTCCAATGGGCATTGGAATGGGATTACTAACGTCACCTGCATTCAACGTTATAATGTCTTCAGTACCACCAACAAAAACTGGTATGGCGAACGGAACTCTCAGATCTATAAACACGCTCGCTCAAGCTATGGGTGTAGCCGTTGGAGGTGTTCTAATTACACATAATATGAAAAACTACCTGCCAGGTTACGAGACTCTCGTCCCTGATCCTGGAACAATGTCAATGCTCATTTCACTCGCCAAATTTAACCCTCTCCCTCTCATAGGCATGGTTGAAGGGTTTGTGGATAGTATACACTTCGTTTTTTCAATAATGATGTGGCTTCCTTTGATTAGTTCATTGATAATAGCCATTTTTCTAAAAGGAGATGAGCATCTAAAGTGATGACAAATATGAAGTTTACAGTTCTGCTTATTACCGTTATAGCATCCTTTCTAACTCCTTTTATGGGTTCAGCGATAAACTTAGCTCTTCCCCCAATTAGTAGGGAGTTTAAAGTTGATGCAATAATCCTTGGATGGGTCGCTACATCATACCTTCTCGCTGCAGGTATATTCTCGGTTCCATTCGGCAGAATTGCAGATGTAGTAGGTAGAAAGAAGGTTTTTGTCATTGGACTTCTTGTATATTCCATCGGCTCTTTTCTCTCAGCTATCGCGCCTTCAGCAGAGCTTTTAATAGGCTTTAGAGTTATTCAAGGTATAGGAGGAGCAATGATTTTTGCGACAACTACAGCAATTCTCACTTCTGTTTTCCCGCCAAGTGAGAAAGGAAAAGCCATTGGTGTTAACACTGGAGCTGTTTACGCTGGATTAAGCCTTGGCCCATTCCTTGGCGGTTATTTAACACAGAACTTTGGCTGGAGAAGTATATTCTTCATCAACGTTCCGCTGGGGATCTTAGCATTAACACTCACTTTATGGAAGTTGGAGGGGGAATGGGCAGAAGCTAGAGGAGAAAAATTTGATTTTAAAGGTTCAGCTATCTACAGCCTTATGCTCTTCCTTATAATTTATGGCTTAACTGAACTTGCAACTCCATTCTTAATTACAGGTTTGATCCTCTTGTTCGTTTTTATTGCTTACGAAAGCAGAGTGAAGCAGCCTGTGCTTGAAATTAACTTGTTCAGAAAAAACCTTACATTCTCTCTATCAAATCTTGCCGCATTGCTAAACTACAGCGCAACATTCGCAGTTGGCTTCATCTTAAGCCTCTACTTACAGTATATTAAGGGCTTTAATCCTCAGCACGCTGGCACGATCTTAATCTCACAGCCTGTTACTATGGCTATATTTGCGCCATTTGCGGGATGGCTGTCAGACAGAATAGAACCAAGAATCGTTGCATCTGCTGGCATGGTTGTAACTACTTTAAGTCTCTTTATATTCTCAAACATCGATGCAGAAACTTCAATTAACTTAATAGTTGCAAATCTTATACTTTTGGGCTTCGGTTTGGCTTTGTTCAGCTCACCAAACACGAATGCAATAATGAGCTCCGTTGAAAGAAAATTTTTTGGAATAGCGTCTGCAACAGTTGCAACGATGCGCTTAACGGGGCAGATTATAAGTATGGCACTTGTTATGCTCATTTTCTCAATTTTAATGGGGAGAGTTGAAATTTCTCCAGAGTATTACCCCTTGCTGATTAAGAGTGCTAGGCTTTCTTTTATGCTGTTTACAGTGCTATGTGTTGTCGGAATTTTCGCATCCCTTGGAAGAGGTAAAATCAGATAGCTTTCTCCCTGTTGCTTACAAGACTCCGTGCATAAGCATAAGACATAGAGACGGTAGATGAGTAATTAAATTTAAAAAAATTTAAATAAGATAATAAATTTAAATAAATAAAATTAAATAAAATATAAATAAGTTACCCAAAGGTATTGACAAAAAAGTATTGACAAAATTGGTCAAAAACTTTGCTTTTCAAGTATGCTTTCCAATTTATTTTTATTTAAATATTTTTATTCTTTCTTAAATAAAAATATGTGTGTAGAATCCTGTGTACAGCTGTTGCATGTGCAAGTACTGCAATTATTAAAACAGCGTACCAAAGATAAGAGCTAAATATTAAGCCAGCACTAAGAATTAGTATCCTCTCAGGTCTTTCTGCAATGCCCACTTCACATCTCGGAATTATCTTCTCAGCTCTAGCCCTAGTATAGCTTACAAGTAGTGAGCCAGTTATCGCTAGGACTACAATTATCCAGTCAATCCCATAAATTCCAACGCCCAGCAAAACTATTATGTCAACGTATCTATCCAAAACTGAATCCAAAAATCCACCAAAACTTGTAACTTGATTGGCTACTCTAGCCAAACAGCCATCCAAAGCATCCATTAAGCCGCTTAGTAAAAGAAAAACAGCCCCAAGAATCAAATTTGACCTAATAATGAAGAAGAACGAAAAAATACCGAAAATCAAACCCAAAAAGGACAAGTGATTTGGCTTTACTCCAAGTCTTTCAAAACAAATTGCCAGGGGTTTTAAAAACTCATTTACCTTACCTTTTACCGAACTTAACATTCTCTTTTACTTCCATATTTTTCCTCTATAGTGTCCAGTTACTGGACAACCTAGGCAAAGACCGTTCAACCAGTAGTCACATTCGCCGCAGTTTGCTCCACAAGGTGCTACGTCTGCTGGTTTAATATTTATTTTTATTGGCATCACTGCATCCCTTTCAGCTCTGACAATGATTCCAACGTCAATGTCAAACACATCTGGATTTGGCCTTATGTGCTGGTCAACTATAGCTTCAAGTGTAGATAAGTCCTCACAAACAAAAAGCATTGTTAGGTTCTTATTTCCAGCTACAATGTATCCGTTTAGAAAGAATGGGCAGTTTTCAAAGAGTTTAAGTAATTCCTTTGGTCTTTTACATTTTATATCGACTTTTAAAACACATAAACCAGGTTTTTTCAAATTGATTCCATACGCATGGCTTAGTACACCCAATTCTTTCATTTTCTTAATTCTAGCACCGACAGATGGCTGAGAAAGACCAACTATCTTAGCTATCTCATTTTGGGATATTTCAGGATTATCTTCAAGAATTTCAAGTATCATCTTATCTTTTTCATCTAATTCAAATAACCCTGGCATGGGTCTTTACCCCTTATAACCTTTTTCAATACTTATAAAAAATTAGCGATTATTTGAATTTGTTTATCTTATATAATGATATAAAAAAGATAGCTTTTTATAATATTAGTAAATTTAAAGTATTCTAAATTTCTAAAAATATAATATAAAAGTTTTAAATTTTTATTAATTAATACTTTGTTATCAAGTCAAAATCCGCTTTAATCTTGATAATTTCCGGTATTTCTCCGATTATACCTATAATATCGCCCTTAATTACCATTGCACCATCTATGTACGCTTTACATCTGTCCCAAAAATCTTTTAATACTCTTTCAAGTTCGACTTTTGTCAAATTTTCTTTTATTCTGTTTCCTAGAGCAGTCGCGAATGCATCAGCTATACAAGCATCTTTAGCAAAAACTGTGGCAGCATCGGCGTAACCAAAACTTATGGAGTGTCCAACAGTTCCACTTGACGTGCAAATGGCATAGGTTGTGTCAGTTGGTTTTATTTTAAATCCTATAAACTGTGTTTCTGGACTGGGTGTATAAACACCCACTTTTAGCTCCTGATCAGTAATCATTGAAATATCTCCCCCATTATCCACAACTGCAAATTTTGCACCCCTTTTAATTGCTTCTTCAACTGCGTATTGCGCAATAACTCCCGCCACAGCTGCCATTGGACCAACGTTAGCTAATTGAGATGCTTTACACATCCTGCCTACTATTTTACCTGAACACTCATAGGGTTCAAGTGTCAACATAAAAAATGGATCCTTTTTTATATAATCCTCTATTTCTCTCCTTGCCTCAAAAATGGCTTTTTTTATTATCTCATAATCTTCTTTCCTTTTCGTAAGGATTGTTGCAGCGGTCTCCTTGTATTTAAATTTAAATCTGTAAATTTTTGGCATATAAATTTTGAGTGGTTTTTTATTTCAAGGATAATGCCCCAAATGGGCAAACTTTAACACAAACACCGCAATGTAAACATTTGGATACATCAATTTCTACCTTTTTTTCTTCATTAAACCTAAAAACCTCCATAGGACATATACTTATGCAAGCTCCACAATGTACGCATTTTTCTTCATCTCTAATCAACGTTCTCTCCAGTTTTACTATTTGAACGCCATGTTTTTTGAATGTTTCAAAAATCTCTTCTGCTTTTGAATCATCAACTTCTATTATCATTTCCCCTTCACGGGGACCTATGCTAGCTTTAACTATATTAATTAGAACATTCTTCTCTATTGCGATCTTCGATATAATTGGCTCTTTAGCAGATTTCGGATCTAACTTTAATTCAAACATCATGGTCCAAAAACTCCCGTTAAATCTTTCTAGGTCTACTTTTAGCTAGCAGTCTACTTAGATCTTCACTAGTTACTATGCCTAAAACCCTTCTTTTGCTATCTATTACTGGTAAAGCCGAAATATTATATATTTCCATTCTTCTTGCTGCGATATCTATTGGTTCATCTGGAAAAACTGTGATCACACGCCTAGTCATTATGTCTGAAACTTTTCCAATCTTTCTCATTGCCACGGCTTTAGCTACATCCCACGATGTTACTATACCAATCAATCTCTTGTTTTCATCGACAACTGGTATGTGATTTATTTCTTTTTCTATTAAAATTCTAGATGCTTCCTCAACTGTTGTTTCAGGAGAGATTGTAATTACATCCTTGCTCATAACAGTTTTTACAACTATTATTTCACGTTGTCTCATGGGTTTTAGTGTACTTTCTCTTGGTAATCTCTCTATTGGCTCGGTTAAATAAAATTCTCCTTTTTCAATCATTTTTTTAAGCTCTTTCATTATTTTTCTCGCCATGTATTCGCTTGATAGTGGAGAGACTCTAACTTCCTCTCCATTTATTTCTACCTTTCCTGATTTTAGTTCCTCATAACTTACTCTCTTCACAACAGGTCTTACTCTTCTTGGTACACCGAAATCTACTATTTCCACCATTATATCCTTATCTCTGACCCCTGTAAACCTAGCAATCTCCTCATCCAGAATTGGAATTGGAATACCAATACCAACGAATAATGTTACACCATATCCAGGAATTGTTGCTGCTCTCATGTAATCTGGACTCATTTTCTTTAAATCTCCTTTAACCATTAAAGTACCATAAGGTGGACAATGCTGAGTTCCTTCTCCAATTATGTAACCAATTCCGCCGCAAAGAAATATTCTGGTTCCAATCCCAATTGTTCTATATTCAGGATCGTTAACTAAGGGAGATATCTCTCCTACTCCAGAGAATGTTACATTTCCAAAATTTGGTAAAAGTGTGCCCATATATGTTCTGAGAATTTGATCCGAAGAGTTCGTTGCAGCTCTGTATATTTGCGTAGCATTTCTGGGATTTACCATTATTGCTTGATTTAAGTCATCCAGAGATATCTCAGTCACTATCTCCTTTCTGGGATAACAATCAGTCCCATAGGATATTGCTCTTAACGTAACATCCTTACCTCTGACCAAGTCTTCAATTACGTGTGCACCACCATATTCAAGACCTAGTGTCTCAGATAGTTGAGCAGCACCTAAGTAAGCATCTACGGCAGCGATTCCAGTGTACGCTTCTACATCGTTTAACCAAACTCTCTGCATTTTTATAGGAGGATCAGAGTGCCCAAAATTCATGAAAACTCCAGAAGAGCACATTGCGCCAAATGTACCTGTTGTAACTACATCCACTTCTTCTGATGCTTTTTTGTATCCTAGTTCATCAATTATTTCTTTCATTTCGCTTGCAGTTACAACACAAACAGATCCTTCCTTGATTTTTCTGTTTATTTCTTCAATAGTTTTCACAGATGATGAAGACATTTTAAAGTTAATAAGTATTACTACGAAAATCTAAAAAAATATAGTTCTAAATTTAGGTTTAACAAAAAAATTTCAAATCTTTCTTTTTCTTCTCAAAATTTCCTCTATTTTCTTTTCTAGTGGCTCCTCATCAGTATAAGGACATTTTAGATAATGTTCTATTGCCTT
>CAZCHG010000014.1:0-21244 GCA_964498465.1 uncultured archaeon
GTATACTCATAAAAGATTGTGTCCGCTGAACCCCCGTTAGGTTTTTAAGATTTTATTTACAAATCTTCTAAAAAATAAAAAATTGATATAAAATGAATAAAAGAGAGAAAATCTTAGAATTTACCGAGGATATTGTTAGAAAATTTAAAAATTTGGGTATAAATGTAGACCCAAACAGTGTAAGAAAAAGACTAGAATTACTTATTCTTGAATTCAAAGTTCCAGAGAATGAGGCCTATCGAACAGTTATAAACTACCTCACGAAAGAATACGATATCAGCAAAGAAAAATTGCTGTTAAAAGAGAGTCCCTTAGTTAAAATAGAAGATATAACTATGCCAGATACCTGGATATCTTTAAAAGCAAAAGTTGTGCAGCTATGGGATCCCACCAGTCCAAATGTTTCGCAGGTTGGTTTAATTGGTGATGAGACTGGTATTATAAAATTTGTTATATGGTCTAAAGCTAAAAAAAGAGATGTTGAAGAAGGAAAATGCTATCTTTTCAAGAATGTTGTAACTGATTCATTTGGTGGCAGACTTCAGATTAACGTAAATAGAAACAGCGAAATAATAGAAATTGATGAAGATATAGAGCTTCCAAAAAAAGATATTAGTGCAATAGGTGCACTAGTAGCAATCCAACAGGGTAGCGGACTGATACAAAGGTGTAGTATTTGTAAAAGAGCCATGTCTAGCGGAGTATGTCCGATTCATGGACCCATCAAAACCTACGATGATTTAAGAGTAAAAGGAGTAATTGATGATGGTGAAAATGTCTATGAAATTATTTTAAATGAGGAAAATATCAAAAAATTAATTGGCATGGATATAAACACAGCAAAAAAAATTGCTGAGGAGAATCTTGACAGAAATGCCGTACTTGCTGAGTTAAAAAATAAATTATTAGGAAGATACTTAGAAATAAAAGGTACTAAAAGTGGAAGGTATCTTCTTGTCAAGGATGTTAGATTTCTAGACATAGACTTAGGAGATAAAGTTGAAAAGTTGATTAAAGAAATAGATACTCTTTCAGGTGTTTAAAAATGATTAGCTTAAGAAAAAGAGAAGTAGCAAAAAGAGTTTTCGCTTATGAGTTTAATAATTCTACTCACAAAATACGCGAAAGTAATGATGATAGAGCGCCTATTTATGTTTTAACTCCAACTGGTGCTAGATGCAATAGGGTATTTGTTGTAGGAGTTTTACTAGAAAGAGAAGAAACAAGACCAGATTCTGATTTCTGGAGAATTAGAATTAGTGATCCCACTGGGGTTTTCATAGGATTTATTGGAAAATTTCAACCTGATGCTTTGTCATCCATTTTACAGATAGAGCCTCCTGAAATAGTGGCCACTGTAGGAAAAGTAAGAGTTTTCGAGGGGCAAAATAGAAAAATTGTCACCATAAGACCAGAAAGCATTACAATTGTTAATACAGCTACTAGAGATTACTGGATTTATGAGACTGCCCTGAAAACAATTGAGAGAATTAAAAAAATGTACGAAAAGTCCGACGAAGATGTAAAACTAGCTTGGCAAGTATATAATCCAGATTTAAAAGAATATGAGAAAATGGTAAAAACTGCTTTAAATTCAATAAGAGAGAGGGAAGTGAAACCCTTAGAAGAAAAAGAGGAAATTTCCGAAGAAGATTTTGAAAAATTTGAAGAAGAGTTTGAAATAGAGGAGGAGGAATGGGATATCTCAGATATTCTAGGAAGTTAATTTTTACAGCAATTAAATAATTATCTAAAAAGGTGTTGCTTGTGTATATTTTTGTTTATACGACTGTACCCAATATTAATGATGCAAAAAAGATAGCAAAAATTCTACTTGAAAAAAAGCTAGCTGCATGCATTAATATGTTCCAAATTGCTTCTATGTATATATACAATGGCAACATAAAGGATGAAAATGAAGTAGGAATGATAATAAAAACAAAAAGTGAAAAATTTAAAGAGCTAAAAAACGAGCTGAAAAAAATACATCCATACAAAACTCCATGTATTTGCTCAATACATTTAGAGGAATGTCATCGAGATTTTTTAGATTGGATAGATAAAGTCTTAGCATGAGGCCAGCTACATATGGTGTGAAGAGAGCTGTAAAATATTCGGAAAAAGACTGGAAGATTTTACGTGAAAAAAGAGAGAAAGCTAAAAAAATAATGGAAAAAATATATGAAATTGGCTTAGATCCAATACTTTATGGAAGTTTGGCAAGAGGAGATGTAAAAGAAGATAGTGACATTGATATATTCATACCAGAAAGAGTTCCCTCCTATAAACTAGAATTGGTACTAGATTGTTTTAAAATAGCCAGTAAAAGAATAGTTCAAGCTACACCGAACTATGCAATAAAAGGTGAAATTATTATCAATGATGATGTTACCGTCAGCTTTCCATTGGTAAAAATGAAGAGAAGAGAAATTGATTTCTATAAATTTGGCGGAGCAGTCAACTACAATGAACTTCTACTGGATAAAAGAAGGCCTGGCGTAGATAAAAGACTCATGCTTATTATACCCACACAGTATGGCCATGAGGAGATTCCTTTAACAGATTTACAGCTTTCTGAGGTTGCAAAAATTCTTGATGTTTGCGTAGAAATAATTGAAGAGAGGGTTAGAGTTTTGGAGAGAAGGAGAGAAATCGGTAGAACTGGAATATTCTTATGTAAAGAAATACCCTTAGATAAAACATTTGAAGATGCCTTAAGTGAAATCGTAAGCAGAAATCCCATTGTAAGAAGGAGAATAATAGGTAACGGTAAAAGTAGGTTCTGGAAGATTTAGCTGCAAAATTTTCTTTAACCATACTCTCGGCATTTTATGTTAAATTTTTAATCAAATTTCCCAAGGTTACTAATTTCAAGCGAAATTTTTATATAGAACTTTCTTTCCACAAAAAACGATCAAAAAAGTACGAGGTGTAAACTTATGGCTTCATTACAAGGTGTACCAGTCCTAATTCTTAAGGAAGGTACTCAGAGAACCACTGGTAAAGATGCTAAAAGATTGAACATAATGGCTGCAAGAGTGATTGCAGAAGCTGTCAGAAGCACTTTGGGACCAAAAGGAATGGACAAAATGCTAGTGGATAGCTTAGGTGACGTAGTGATAACAAATGATGGAGTAACAATTCTGAAAGAAATGGATGTTGAACACCCCGCTGCAAAAATGATAGTAGAGGTTGCAAAGACTCAAGATAACGAAATTGGTGATGGTACTACAACTGCTGTTGTTCTGGCTGGTGAGTTGTTAAAAAAGGCTGAAGAATTACTTGAACAAGACGTACATCCTGCAGTAATCTCTCATGGTTACAGACTTGCATCAGAAAAAGCTATAGAGGTTCTAAACAATTTAGCTCTACCAGTATCAAAAGATGATGATGAAACTCTGAAAAAGATTGCTGCTACAGCAATGACAGGAAAATGTGCAGAAGTTGCAGTAGACAAATTATCAGAGTTGGCTGTCAAGGCAGTGAAAATGATTGCTGAAGAGGTAAATGGAAAAATAAAAGTTAAACCAGATTATGTAAAGATAGAAAAGAAAGAAGGTGGATCTGTAGAAGATACCGAGTTAGTAGATGGAATAGTGTTAGATAAAGAAGTTGTACATCCAGCAATGCCAAAAAGAGTTGAAAATGCAAAGATATTGCTACTAGACTCTGCCCTTGAAGTAAAAGAGACTGAAATCGATGCTAAAATTAGAATAACTAGTCCAGAAACAATGCAGAAGTTCATTGAACAGGAGGAGAAGATGATTAAGGACATGGTTGATGCAATAGTAAATGTTGGTGCAAACGTAGTATTCTGTCAAAAGGGAATCGATGATTTGGCTCAATACTACTTAGCAAAGGCAGGAATACTTGCAGTAAGAAGGGTTAAGAAGAGTGATATTGAAAAGTTGGCAAAAGCTACAGGAGCTAGAGTTGTCACTGACATAAGAGACGTTAAGCCAGAATACCTCGGCGAGGCTAAACTGGTGGAAGAGAAGAAAGTTGGAGATGAAAAGATGGTATTCGTAAGAGGATGCAAGAATCCAAAGGCCGTAACAATACTGATAAGAGGTGGAACTGAACACGTTGTTGAAGAGATATCCAGAGGTGTAGAAGATGCTGTCAGAGTTGTAGCAGCTGCACTAGAAGATGGAAAAGTTTTACCTGGAGCTGGAGCTCCAGAGATAGAAGTTAGCTTGAGAGTAAAAGATTGGGCACCAAGCTTGGGTGGAAGAGAGCAACTAGCCGCTGAGGCATTTGCAGAGGCGATGGAGATTATACCTAAATCATTGGCTGAAAACGCTGGAATTGATCCAATAGATGTTCTTGTTGAACTAAAGGCTAAACATGAAAAAGGTGAAAAATACACAGGTGTGGACATTGAAACTGGGAAAGTTTCCGATATGCTAAAAGAAGGTGTACTAGAACCATTGAAAGTCAAAACTCAAGCAATTAAATCAGCAACAGAGGCAGCTATAATGATTCTAAGAATTGACGATATAATTTCAGCCAAGCCACTAGAAAAAGAGAAAGAGAAAGAAAAAGGAGCCGAAGAAACTCCTCCTCCACCAGAATTCTAATTCTGTTTGTTTTTTTAAATTTTTTATATTTTGTGATTTTATAAAATTTTTAATTCTACCAGAAGGCTTCCAAAGTCTTTTGTTTGGCCTTTTCTTTTATTTGAATTTCAGTATAGCCAAATCTTTCCAGTATTCTTAAAACTGTAGGAATCACTTGGTGATCTATATAGTAATCTTTGTCAATTTTATACTTATTCCCATCAGTATCAACTATTATTTCTCCATCAAAGCTACTTATTAAATCTACAGGAAATGCTCTATCTCCGATAGTACCAGCACCCTTGGTTACAACAAAACCTATTTTTGATCCTACCGTGTAGATTATGCCTTTCTTTGCCGCCTTCATTGCAGCTTTTACATGCGCTTGAAGACTTTCATATTTCGATGGTTTCTTTGTTATACTTTTGTAAATTACATAATCCTCCAATGGGATTTTGCCTTTCTTTATTTCGTTAATAACACTTCTAACGTATTCTGATGCTTTCTCAGGATCTCTTTCTTTTAGGATTATTTCTATTACATTTCTTTGAACTTTCTTAGCCAATTCACACCAGTCTCCTCTTCTTACCTCCAAACCCTTTACTATTAATCTGCCATCCTCAGTTAATCCAGCATATCTTTTCTTTTCAACAAAGAATATTGTTTTGTAATATTCATCTACTTCAATTGTTACTGGAAACTCCTTGGATATATCATTTATTAATTTCTTAACCTCAATCTTTAAATCGTCCAAGTTTTTCCCTTCCATTTTAATAAAAACAGAATCTGTGTCTCCATAGAGAACATCAAATCCTTTGTTTTGTGCTATTTTTACTAACTTTTTAATTAAGTATCTTCCCCAGGCAGTCGTTGCCTCAGCGCATTCTTTACAGTACCATCTAGCCATGTTCCACCCCGTATAACCGTAGAATGAATTAGTTAACACTTTCAGCGTTAATTGCTTTATATTAAGAATTTTATACTCCTGGGAGTTATAATCCAAGTTTTTCATCATTTTTTTAATTTCTCTTCTTTTTTCAATTAGCATTTTTAGTATTCTTTTGAAAAATCCATCTGGATGTTTTCTAAACTTGTGTTTTACCTCAGGAGCTACATTACACTCTCCATTACCTCCAAGAGTATCTGGGCTTATGTTGTACGCTATCATTATGGATGGATACATAGAATTATGCGTAAGAATTCCATTAGCAAAATAGTACGGTTCTCCTTCAAGTGTTAAATCGTAAACTTTGCCCTTGTAGTAAACTAAAGATATTTTTACTTCATCAGTATAACAATAATGGCTGTGTATGAGATTTATATCATTTAACAAGTTTGGTTGATGTTTATTGTAACTGCAGTATTTTTCTTCACAAATACAAGCTCCATCAAACCTTTGAGATAAATTACATGTATATGTTAAATCAAAATTAAAATTGGATCTCTCAAAAGCTTTATATTCCATTTCATCACTAAATAGTTTGCATTTAATAATTTTTCCTTTCCTATTCTTAAATATATCAATAGCACTATAATCTTTTACGGTTTTTTCCAGAAATATAGGTATTTTATGGTTTGGTGTACATTTCAATCCATTTATATCAATTAATATTCCATCATAATCATATGACCAAACTTTTCTTACCCTGTGCCATCCATTTTTACCCAAAACATAATCCCCTGGTTTTACACTGCTAATTTTTGTTTTTCCTTTCCCTTTAACGATGACTATCGTATCTTCTGGATGACAAGCAAAATCCAAACATACTACATTTTCATGTAAGCCTCTAGCTGGATCTAAAACAAATGCGCCTTCATAACTTTCCACAACCTCCTTTGGATTTGGTGCTAACTCTCCCACTCTTGCTGCTTCACTTAGAAGTAGCCACTCAACTTGTTTGCCTCTTCCGCTCCTTGTTACATCGTCAAGGGGTATTCTAATCAATCTAGATAGTTCATACTGCATAGGCAATAATTCCTGGGCAATAAAGTACGTATTAAGCACATCCTGTTTGCAATAATTTATAACGCTCTCTTTATCACCACTGGTCCACTTTTTATAAATATCTTTGGCTTCTATGTCAGCTATGTCAATTTTACTCCCAAGATACTCCGCTACATTTTCTAATGTCTTAATTTTTACATCAAGCGTTCTTAAAGCTATATCATACAAATCTACGTCTAGTCTTCCTGCTATTTTTGGTCTTCCTCCTTTAATTGTTAATTCACTTCTATCTCTACCAATATCTAATTTTATACCGTATTTAGCTGCTCTTTTCTTAATATAAGGCCAATCAAATTTATCTTGATTGTATCCCACAATTACATCTGGGTCTAATTCTTTTATAATTCTTATAAATTCCCTTATAATTTCTCTTTCAGATTCTCCTGTTATAATTTTCTCAAATCCATCAGATTTCACTCCTATAACTATTATAGGATCTTTTTCTGGATCTGGCATTCCTATTTTTGTTAACATTTCGCAATCAAAGGCTAAAACCTTTAATTGTGGATAATTTTCTCTTGGATCTCTTTTTATTTCCTTTATATCGTATTCTCTAATTAAACCTCTCCTTTTTTCTACTCCGTCAATCAACACTCCATCTAAACAGGCTAAATCCTTATCAATCAAGTATTTATATTGAAATGGGATGTCCGCTTCTCTAACTTCAAAATACTGCGATAATACTTCTTTTAATTTTGAGATGTGTTGAGGATTTTTCGCATAAATTTTAAACGCGGAAACTTCTTTACCAAAAATTCTAGCCTTTACTTCTTCTATTTTTAACGGTCTAATAACTTCCTTCTTTGTTTCAACTTTTATCTTTTCCAGTTCCTCAGCAGATACTGTACCCTCCTTTATAACATAAAAGTAGGGATAGTAATTTCTATCATATGCCACGAAAACTCCTTGTTCATCTTTACACCAAAGTCTTACAATCGCTCTATCTTCTTCGGTAACGTAATCTACATCCAGTAACCAAGCTTTAATCATTGAAAATTACTTGCATAAACTCTAATAAAAAGATTGAGGTCAGGTTGCAATTAATTAAACTCAATTAACCTTACAGTTGTTTAAAAATCTAGCTTATAAATGCTTGTTCTTATTTTTCCATAAATGCATAAAAAATTGTTCCATTCCCTAATCAACTAAAGAGTAAGTTTAATTTATTTAATCTTAAAACAAAATCTGAATGCAACAATAATCCACTGGGGATAAAGATGTGTAATACTGTAGAAATTCTAAAAATTATTGAAGAAAATGCTAGACTCTCACCAGAAGAAATTGCTGAAATGATTGGATGCGATGCAGAAAAGGTAAAGGAAATAATCAAAGAAAAAGAGGAGGATGGAACTATAATCAAGTATAAAACACTAATCAACTGGGAAAAAGCTGGAGAGGAAATGGTTTACGCTATAATAGATGTCAGCGTTTCTTTAACTAGAGAAAAAGGTTACGATGATATAGCAAAAAGGATTGCAAAATTCCCAGAAGTTCAAACTGTTAGACTTGTCAGTGGCGAGTACGATTTTCAAGTGGTTGTGAAAGGTAAAAGTTTAAAGGAAGTGGCCTTTTTTGTAGCCGAGAAGATATCTACAATTCCAGAAGTAAAAGATACTGTTACTCATTTTGTCTTAAGAACATATAAAGAGGAAGGTGTACTCTTGTTTAAAGATGAGGAGGATAAGAGACTTGCAATCGTCCCATAATAGGCGAAACAGATTATCAAAAAAGGTTCAGGAGATTGAGCCCTCCGGAATTAGAAAATTTTTTGACTTGATAATAGGGAGAAAAGATATAATCAGCCTGGGCGTTGGAGAACCAGACTTTCCAGTACCTTGGAAAATAAGAGAAGAAATGATTTATGCCTTAGAAAAAGGTTACACCTCTTATACATCAAATTATGGGTTATACGATCTTAGAGAAGCTGTTGCAAAATATTACAAAAAATTTGGTGTTAAAAGTGAACCGGATAACATAATAATTACAACAGGCGTTAGTGAGGCAATAGATCTAGCTCTAAGAGCTACAATCAATGAAGGAGATTCCGTGCTCATTCCAGATCCCAGTTATGTTTCATATAAACCTTTAACAATCTTAGCTGGAGGTAATCCAATACTGATACCAACTTTGCCTGATTTCAAGTTAAATTATGAAAAAATATCCAAATATGCCAAAATAACTTCTCCAAAAATTCTAATTATAAATTACCCAGCAAACCCCACTGGAATAAGTTATAGAAAAAAAGAGTTAGAAGAGATTGCCGATGCCGTTATAGAATATGACTTACTTGTCATATCAGATGAAATTTATGCTGAGTTAACATATTCATTTAATCATGTTTCAATAGCGTCGCTCAACGGTATGGAAGACAGATGTATAGTTATGAATGGTTTCTCAAAAGCGTTTGCAATGACTGGGCTTAGAGTTGGATATGTCATTGCCCCCCCAGACATAACTTCTGCTATGCTAAAAATACATCAATATTCAATGCTTTGCGCTCCAATTGTATCTCAAATTGGTGCTCTAGAAGCATTAAAAAATGCCGAAGATGATCTTGAAAGAATGAAAGCAAAGTACATGAGAAGAAGAAATTTCTTTGTTAAGAAGCTTAGAAATTTTTTTGACGTTCTAAAACCTGATGGTGCCTTCTACGTTTTTCCAGATATCAGAAATACTAGACTAAGTAGCGAAGAATTTGCTGAAAAATTGCTTATGAAAAAAAGTGTTGCTGTGGTCCCAGGAAATGCCTTTGGTGAGTGCGGAGAAGGACACATAAGATGTTCCTATGCTGTAAGCATGGATAAACTAAAAGAGGCTATAAATAGAATTGAGAGTTTTTTAAAGGAGTTAAATTTAATTTAGGTCTTATTAACAAGTTCTGCACTCATTAAAGGGTATTTTTTGTCCTCATCCCATTCTAAAGTTGCTAATACTTTGTATTTTCCAACTTCTACACAAACTTCTATTTTTAACATGTCTTCACTAAGAGTTGTGTACCCATAATACGATATTCTTTGCAATAACTTCTCTCTATTTATATTTACTTTTACAGAAGTTACGTATGGTTGCAAAAGAATACAACTTTCAATTGCTTTCTCAATTAAATCCACATTTCTGGTATTCAATGGCATTCCAACAAACTGATGTAAAGCTGCTCCTAATTTTATTCCTGCCTCGAAAAAAGCCTTTTCTTTATCCATAGAAAGATTTCGAAAATCAAATATTAATTCTTTTTTTATCAAATATTAACTCTTTTTAGCAAGTTAATAATTGTAATAACAATAGTGAAATATATGATAACTTTAAATGTAAGTGGAGCTGTTTCCGATTTTAGCATTGTTTTATCATTTGTTTGCATGCTTAGTTTCCAGTATAAACTGGATACACCACCTGTTTTCCAAAAAGAGTTCTATTTTGCAAATTTTTAGATATTTTAATTACATTATTATTATAATAATAGTTATATAATTAAAAAAGAAAAGAAATATCTCATAAAAATTAAACTATTTTTGGGTGACTAAAATGGACGAAAAGAGAGTAGAAGAGACTTTTAAGAAAATTAAAATCTACGCAGCCATTTAAATTTTTATTTAAGTTTTTTTATTTTTATTTTAAATAAATTTAGATAAATAATTTTAAAAATTTATAGTAAATTAGTTGAGATTATGAAGCATTACAAAATTAAGCCAATCAAAGAATTGGCTAAATTATCTGCTACTCCCCCTTCAATAATACATCCCTATCCTTTATTAGCCTTGGCTGTTTTTGTTATAAGCAAGAATTATAATCTACTAGGTTTACTAAAAGCAGTTATTTTCTCAATGGTCTTTCAAAGCGCAGTAAATTTATGGAATCACATAAATGATGTTGAGGAGGACAGAATTTCTGGAAGGCGCAACATAATTATGGAAAACACAAAAATAAGAAAAATTTCTATCATTATAGTAGTTTTACTGTATTTCATTGCAGGTATTGTAGTACTAATTGGTTCTTTTCAAAGAAAACTAGCGCTATTTAGTTTTTTCATGCTGTTTACTGTAACATGGATGTACTCCGATAAAATATACATAGGAAAAATAATTCCACGACTTAAGAGTCATTATATAACAGAGTTACTTACATATTTAGTAGCCATACCAACTTTTCTAACCATACTTTGGTGCTTAAATTCTGATACTCTGTCCAAAGAATTTGAGGCATTGGTAATACTAACAATCCTCTTTATGCTCCAAGGTGTTTTTCTTAAAGACTTAAAAGATATTTCAGCCGACAGATTGGCTGGATTAAGAACATTGGGTGTCGTTTTTGAACCTTATAAATTAATTAAAGCATCATTTTTAACATCTTATTTATATTATTTCTCAATTTTTGTTTTTGCAATCATTTTACGTTTTATTCCTGAAATCTCGATTATTGCTATAATACCTATAGTTTTTGTCACATTGTCTTTTGTATCTATTTTTATGAATATGAAAAAATGCGATGATTTAGCTAAACCCATGAAAAATTACATTTTTTCAAATTTAATTTCATTTGGACTGTTAATTCTCGTGAACTTTAGCTACAACTTTATCGATATAGGCTACATTTTTAGATTCTAAATCTTTAATTCAAGTAAGGTTATAGTACCACTACCAGTTGCAAAAATATTTTTTTCAATCTCACTGAGGTATCGTTTTTTAAAAATAACACTTCCTTCAGGTATATATGCTGATGGACAAGCCGAAAAAATTCCAAAAAAGTTACCAGATTTTCTTTTAATTAGATTAATCATAGAGTGGACTTTTCCACCGTATGCCATCATAATATTGCAATCAATTACAAAAAAATCTAATGCTGAGTCAAATATTTTATAGTCAAATACCTTAATCATCTCCTTTATTCCACCTCCAAACACCTCTCCACAAAAAATCGCCTCATCGTAAAACACATCTAAATCAAAAATAGATGGGTAAAAATTTAAAGGAAGTTTTTCTAATCCTAGAAATGAGCATCCATGGGTAGTACTGCTTATTAAAACCAAAATATAAGGTGAGAACATTAGAAACTTCCCTTTTTCAAGCTGATTTATCAATTCAACTTTTTTTGATGTCTCAATTTTTCTTTTTTGTTCAATAAAATCTGATGGCTTTAGATTTTGAATTAAACCTATGCTTATTTCTTTTTTTAATAGTTTTACTTTTTCACACCTGCACAAAAATGATTCTATAACACTTAGCGTCTCTAGAAAATCCTTACCTCTTTCTGGATATAAATCATGAAAGGCTATATTCACTTTTCCTTTAAAACACATAGCAGCAATTCCAGGTTTTAACACTTCATAGTTTGCGATAATTAAAGGAGAATTAAATGATGCTTCAAGAGGTATTAAATTAACTCCTAGAATTGATGACTTTATTTTCCTTGAAATTATACGCAATACTTTATTAATTGGAAATATAACTCCTTCTTTTTCCAAGTGTTTAGAGTGATCTTCCAAAACCTTCTTTTTATCTTCAGAATTTTTAGATAACATAAATTTTATATAATTTATTTTATCATGATATAAATTTTTAATTACATTAATTTTACCTGGGATATATACACTAGGAAAAACGAGTAGTACGGCATCCCAACCACGTCCAATTTTTGATCCTATCTTTCTAGCAAGTTCTGTAGCTGATGCTTCACGCTCATAATAAACTTTAACCTCGCCTTCAAATTCTCCTAAAAGAATTGCTAAACCGCGAGTCCAAATTTCATTCTTAACTATGTATCCTTCTACAGCTAAGCCTAACATTGGAGTTGCTGGGTAAAATTTCCTTAAAATTCTAACAAAAGGAGTATACCTCTTTTGTACACCAGGTGTTAAAAAAAGCAATATAAAATTCGGTATAAATTCTAATTTTTTTAATTTATCCAAGATTATTTTACATGATTTCTCCGGGTCGTTAAAAGGTGTAGCTATAATTTCATATCTCATTTCAGAATTTCCTCTAATTCTTTACATGCAGTAGCTATGTCTATTTCTAATTTATAAAGCGAGACATCCTCACTAACCATAACACTAAGAACTATTGTTCTGGATACTGGATACATTATAACTCTTATATTACTGAACTTAAAAGATGCCTCATCCAAGTTTTTGTTGAAGATGTAATGTAGTAAATCTTTTATTTGCTCTTCAAGCCAGTATAAAGTTGACATTAGCTCAGCTTTTGGAGCATTTACTTTTATGAAAACTGGCTCTCCATCAATTTTATACAAAGCTACCATTTTAACGTTAGGATCTGAGTATATTGGCTCTAGAATTTGTGAGATTTTTAGCATCATGGCTACATTGGCTAATACTATTCAATAATTCTCATATATCTTAATATTTCTGTTATTAAGCTTTTTTTATCACTAATTTTGCTTTTAGCTAATCTTTCTAATCTTCTGCGAACATTTTCGCTAATTTTTTCTTTATCAACTTTTAATTCATTTAATAGTGTCCCCAAGTCTAGTTCTTCATATTGCTTGGCATAATCAGCACTTTCAACATAAATTCCAAAACCATCAATGATTCTATATGGAAATACTCCCTCCGCATGCCACGAGCCTCTATGTTTAATTACTCTTATAGTTCTGTTAAAAGCTTCTCCATATCCTATGTTTTTTAAATGTATAACAGTATCTCCGAGAAATAAAGGCACTGAAACACAAGGTAGACTTAAATTCCCATCTAGTGGTTCTTCAAGTGTTATAACTGATGTACAAACTTCCCTTAGCTTTGAAAAGAACCAATTTATATCGTTTCTAACTTCATACCCCAGTGAAACAATCAATGGTGTAAATGAGTCTATTGCTACCCTAGTATCTCCCATAATCTCAGAATTTATGAAAGTAAGTAAATCATGGGTTATATATGATATATCTTCTGCATAGAACTTTCTTACAGTCAATAAGCCCTCCTTAGCGTAGTCTTTCATTTCAGACCATCCAATTGATTCTGCTATTCCAATTACACTATGTTCATCCATATCAAATGATATAAAAACTCCCTTTTCTCCTTCTTCCAAACCTTTCAACAAAAACTGCAGTGCGAAAATTGTTTTTCCGGTTCCTGTCGATCCTAATACTATGTTTACTGAATTTTTTATAAATCCTGAACCTAAAAGCTCATCAAGACCAAATATTCCAGTTTTGACTCTCATTTGAGATACCACCATACTTCAAGTTAAATTTAATAGTCTCTGAAGTCTATAAATTTTTTTTCAAACTAAAAGTAAATGTAAACCGCGAAATACAAGCAAGTAATTTTATTCTTTTCTGATCATCCTTTTGATTTTTTAAAGTAAAATTGAAGTAAATATATATTTGATATGCTTTTTTAATATTAAGGGGAATGAGAGAGTGAACCAACATTACTAATTTTTGGTATTTTCACAACGCAGCACCTATCACTGGGTACTACATCGTACAACTACCTTTTTTATTAGAGCTATTAGCAGAAGATTTTTTAGGTGTCTTTATTTTAAAATTTTTTAATTTTTTTGAAAGTTATACCAAAAATTTTACAATTTCTTTTACTAATGAAGTAATAATATTTCTAATAAAATTTAATTATTTTAATATTGATAATTTAATAATGAATTAAACTTCTGTGCATTTGTTTTTATTTTCTACTCAAGGTCAATTTCAATTTTTACTTCAAAATGCCTCGATTTAGTTAATAATTTAATTAAAGTAGTCTATTTTTGTAATCTTTTATTAATTTTTCAATAGCTTTTATTCTTTCACTTTTAATCTTGTTTAATTCCTTTCTGTAAACTTTATCAAACTCATTCGGATCGACAAAGGCTATTTTGCTAAATTTTATGATACTTAAGTCCTTAGAATTTAACACTGGTATTAATTTGCTCTTAAACTTCTCCAATGCTAAATGAGACATTTCATTTTCAACTATAACTGCCAAAATACCTTCAGAGCATAACATTTCTGCGCAGGCTGCAGCTCCACCACTGCAATCTTCTATCAGTATTATATCTCCCTTAGTAATGCCTATCTCCTGCTTTAAACTTTTTATTTCATCTTTTGTAAATTTTTTTAGAATTTTTACTTTCTTGTAACCCTTTAACTCGTAAATTTCTATTTTTTTCATTTCTTCTAGTTTTTTCAGTAGCTCATTAATCGTTTCGTCTTTTCTTTTAATTAAATCTCTTAACTCCTTAATTTCAACTTTCAAAGCTTGAACAGTTCTATCTTTTCTTATTTTCTCGTGTTCTTTACTGGATAGAGCTATAATTCTGGCTTTTAGTCTTTCAATTTCATCCTTAAGGCTTCTTATTTCTGCTTTAAGTATTTCATTCTCTTTTTCAAGTTCCTTTATTCTTTTGTCCTTAATCTTTAATTCATGTTCGAGTTTTTCCGATATTTCGTCGAGTTTACTCGCTTGTTTCTTCTCAGGTTTTTGTATAGGTTCTTTTATTATTAAATCCTTCAAAGAAGTTCCTCTAAGAACCTCTGCTTTGACTTTCTCAACATCAAATCCAGCTGGCACTCTTTTTTCAATGTTCATAAGTTTACTTTTATGCTGATTATAAGCATCCAGTGCTGCAGCTAATGCATCCCTTTCATGTATATTTAATAAAGGATATCCGCTTGTCAAACTTTTTTTCCTTTCCAAACTTAAATCACCTTTTGGGGCGTGCAAAACTGCCTGAAAGCTAGCTTTTAACTTCAAAACAAATTCCGGCGGGTTGCTTTTATCAGTTGCAACTACGACCGGTTTTCCAAAGCTAAGTACATGTCTAACAACATCTGAGTAATCCCAATCCTTCTTACTTCTTACATCAAGCAAGTTGCCATTGAGATCCAAAATTGCCACAGCTGTAGTTGTACCAGGATCAATACCCACAATGGTGTAAATTTTGCTTTTTGCTCTAGGAATTAACTCTATTTTTTCTTTTTCAAGTGCTTCAACTTTGACTTGAACATCTTTCGTTTTAAATGAATTTACTGGTACTTTATTTCTCGGCGCATTTACAATTAATATACCTCTAGAAATTCCTCCAAAACCTTTTCTAACTTCCTCTATGTACTCTAGGTTAGCTTCATCAAGTTTTTCCTTTATCTCTTTAAAAATCAAATTTATTAGTGCATGAATTCTCTTTCTATATTTGTTTTGCTTCCATCCTCCTTTACCCAAACTTCTATTTCTTGAAACTTTTATTATTGTTTTATCTAAAAAGATTGATACTTCATATCCAACTCCAAATTTAGCCAAATATGCGCATGCTTTTGCTTCATCAACAGGGTTCTTTAGATCAATTTTTATACCATATCTCTTTGAAAGATAAGCTAGTGATTCCTTCTCACTTGTAATTTGTATAAGTTTTGTTTCTCCATTTAAATCCTTTAAAAAGTTAATAATTTCACTTTTAGATGAAAACAATTCAGATATATTATCCACGGATATTAAAGATGGCTTATACCTTTTTACCAATCTGAAAAGTTTTGCTTTAGATACAATTTTACAAAATTCTGTTCCGTCATCTTTTAATATAAAAACAGCATATTTAGGCCTGACTTTTCCATGAATAGAGCCTTTTACTATATCTACTCCAAATATGCAGTTCATTTTTTAATAAATTCTAATACAGAATTAATATCTCTTTCTACTCTATATGTTCTTCTGAAATAGTCTAAGATATTTTTTAAATCACGCTTTAAATAATAATCATAACCCTCTCTTTCTTGTAAGTCAATATATTGTGGAAAGTCTATGAACCATATTCCCTCTGGGTTAACTAGAATATTATACTGACTAAGATCGCCATGAATTACTCCTCTTTCATACATTTTCTTAACTTCTTCTAATATCATATCCAAAACATCCTCTGGATTCGTAAGTCTAACTTTAAAAAGCTCTCTAGCGTTTATAAGTTCCATTAAAACTGCATTTCCATCCCAAGCAAAAGGTTTCGGCACACTAACATGTCCGTAAAGCTTTTTTAATGCTGTATATTCTCTTTTAGCGGATCTAACTGATAAAACTGCATAATTTAATGTACCGTAGTCTCTCTTTTCCCTAACTTTCTTAAATGATGGATATCCTACCCTGTGAAATTTCAAAGCACAATTTCCATGCTTATCTGAAATACAATCATAAATTATACTCTCTTTACCCTCTCCAATTTTTTTTCCAAGCATTGAAACATGACCGTGTTTAACTAACCTCCATAAGGAGTATAAAGATAATCCCTTAAATGTGAATGTTGATCCAAAATAATCCTTAAGCCTATTTTCAACTAACCCTTTATCGCTTAACTTTCTTAATATGCTCTCAACCTTCTCCAATTTTATATCGGTATCCGATGAAATTAATTCAATTGGTACATACTCATAATCCCAAATCCTGCCAAAAATGGAGTTTAAAACTATCCATTCCTGTTTAGACACCGACTTAAAAAGTTCTGCGAACACATTTTTTATGAAATTTCTTCTGTTTTTATTTTTTTAGCAGAGAAAAATAGCAAGGTACTCGGTAAGTATCAAATTTAGTTACGATTAAGAGCATAGATTGATTTTAAAAAGAAATTTAAAATCGTTTGTAAATATTTCCTTACAAAATTAAGTGTACTAATATAAAAAGGTGAGGTTTTTGCCAGCGGTGGTAGATGAAGATAAGTGTGATGGTTGCGGAATCTGTGTAGATGAGTGCCCAGTTGGTGCAATTGAGCTTAACGATGTTGCCACAGTTGACCCAGATATCTGCACGGAATGCGGTACTTGCGTAGATGTATGTCCCAACGATGCTATAAGTCTGGAATAAAAAGCCAAATATGAAAGATTACGGTCAAGAGCTAGAATTTGAGACCAAAAAATGGTTAGAAAGAATAGAAATAAAAATACAAAAAATAGTTGAACCTAATAACAAAAAAGGCAAGGAATTTCTTAGAAATATCAAGGCTTACATTTCTGATTCGAAATACTTTCTGAAAAAGGGTGATCTGATCAAGGCATTCGAATGCGTTGTTTGGGCATGGGCTTGGCTCGAAATTGGGCTAAATTTAGGAATTCTAAAGGAAAACAGACAGTAAAAAATATTTAATTTTTAAAATTTACATTATAAGTATAATTTAACGCAAAGTCCTCATGAACATCGCAATACTAGTTGGTGGAAGAGGTAAAAGATTAGGATACATTGAAAAGCCAATGTTAAAGATCTGTGGCAAGGAAATAATAAAAAGAATTGTTAGTAAATTCCATGATTGCAATTTGGTCATAGTTTGCAGAGATTATGAACAAAGCTTAATTTATTCTAAGTTCTCAAAGACTATAATTGATGAGTTTAAAAACATTGGTCCCATTTCAGGTATATATTCAGCTCTAAACTATTTTAAAGATTTAACTCTCGTAATTGGCGGTGATATGCCTTTTGTTAAAAGAGATTTAGCAGAATTTATATACAATTTTGCAAAAAAGGTAAACATTGATGCGGTAATACCATACTGGGGAGCAGATAAGTACGAACCGCTTCTGGCTTGCTATTCTCCGTCCGCTTTACCTCAGCTAAAAAAATGTATAATTAAAGGGGAAAGAAAAATTTCAAGCGCTATCCTTCAATTAAAAAAAATATCACTATATCCAGTAGAAAGATTAAAAGAAATAGATAATAATTTAATTTCGTTTTTAAATATAAATACATTGGATGATCTAAAAAGGGCTGAAAAGATATGCTCATCGATAGATTTGGAAGAAGTATAACCAACTTAAGAATATCAATTACTGAGAGATGTAATTTGAAATGCATATACTGTCATAAGGAGGGGTATGAGTCTAAAAAAATCGATGAGTTGTCTCCAAATGAGATAAAAACAATTTGCAATGCATTTAAAGAGCTTGGTATAAGAAAGCTAAAAATAACAGGAGGTGAACCACTAATACGGGATGATTTAATTGATATAATATCAATTTTGCCAAAATTTGATGAAATCTCATTAACAACAAATGGAACTTTATTGTCCAAGTTAGCATTCGACTTAAAAAGAGCGGGTTTAAATAGAGTAAACGTTAGTCTTGATACACTTAACGCTGATAAATACAAGCTTATTACAGGTTACCAAAAACTTAAATCAGTTATTGATGGAATTTATGCAGCCTATGATGCTGGTTTATGTCCTATAAAAATAAATATGGTTGTTTTAAAGGGAATTAATGATGATGAAGTTCCAGAACTAATAGAATTTACAAGACAATTCAATAAAAACGGAATTAACGTCATATTACAAGTTATAGAGTTGCTAGACTTGTTCAAGCCATCATTAAAACAATATTATTTTGATGTATCTAAAATAGAGAATAGTATTAAAAATAATGCAAGGAAAGTTATTGTCAGAAGAATGCATAAAAGAAAGCAGTATATATTTGATGATTTTGCAATAGAGTTTGTTAAACCCGTGAATAATCCGGAATTCTGCTTAGCTTGTAATAGAATTAGAGTTACTGCCGATGGTAAAATAAAGCCTTGTTTACTCAGAGAGAATAATCTTGTTGACATAAGAGGTTTAGATGGTGATAAATTAAAAAATGCAATTAGAAAAGCAATATATCTAAGAGAGCCATTTTTCAAGGGTAAGTGCTATATCTAAATTAAAATCTAGGAGGTGGTCTAAAAATATGGAAGTAGAGATCCTCGTGGATGGTGAGCAGATTCCAATAAACTGGTATGTTAAAAAAGTTTTCTTCAATGTCATTTCTTCACTACTTTCAACTTTAAAAGGTGTTGATGAAGATTGGAAGAGAGTAGAAATAAAAATAATGAAAATCTAGTAAAAATTCGCTCTGCAGTTAAAAAGATTAAAGAATATACTCCTGGAAGAAATCCAGAGGAAGTACAAAGGGAGTTTAAACTAGGAAAAGTTATTAAGCTTGCATCAAATGAGAATCCTTTTGGTCCTAGCCCCAAAGTTTTAGATGTCATAAAAAACTTTAAACATTTTAACGTATATCCTGACCCAGACCCAGCAGATTTAAGAGAGAAAATTGCAGAATACACGGATTCTAGCCCAGAAAAAATAGTGATTGGTGCAGGAATCGATGGAATTTTAGACAGTATTTTTAAATTAATGATTGATGCTGGTGATGAAGTTATAATACCGATTCCCACTTTTTTGTACTATCATACTCTAGCATCCATCTATGATGCAAAGCAAATTATAGTAGAAAGAGATAGAAACTTTGAAATTTCAGTTGAAGAAATAATTAACAAAAAATCAAGTAGAACAAAAATAATTTTTATATGTTCTCCAAATAATCCTACTGGGAACGTTGAAAAATACAAAAAAGTTAAGGAAATAGTAGAAGAGTTTAGGAAATCGCTAATCTTTATTGATGAAGCCTACTTTGAGTTTTCAGGAAAAACATTAACAGATTTAACATCGTATGATAATGTTGTTGTTGCTAGAACTTTCTCTAAGGCATTTGGATTAGCAAATTTAAGAATAGGTTATGCAATAATGGATAAGAATCTGAGAAGACAATTTTTAAAGGTGAATCCTCCATTTTCTGTTTCATCAATAGCAAAAATTGCAGCATTAAAAGCACTAGATGATTTAGATTACCTTAAATGGGTTGTTAATGAAATTAAGTTAGAAAGAGATAAAATTATAAAAAAAATTAATAAAATTAGCCTTTTCAAAGCCTACGAATCTCATGCAAATTTTGTCTTTGTCAGGTCTAAACTCAAATCAAAAATTGTCGTCAATGAGTTACTAAAGAGGGGTATTATAATAAGGGATTGTTCAAACTTCCCAGGATGTTCTGAATATGACATAAGAGTTTCTGTAGGTAAAAAAGATGAAAATGAATTATTTCTAAAAAATTTAATACAAATATCCAAATACTATGAAAAATGTCCCAAATTATAGTCAAGTAAAAGTTGTAGCTCTTACCGGGTGTCCAGGTGTTGGTAAGAGTACAGTAGCAGAAATACTAAAAAAAAGAGGATATACTGTAAAAAAAGTTGACGAATTAGCAAGAAAATACAATTGCATAATTGATCAAGTAAATGATACAAAAATAATCAATATTGAAAAGCTAAAATCAAAAATAAACAATGAAAAATCTTGTAATAGTAAATTTATTATTATTGAGGGGCACTTATCCCACTTGCTAAATCCTGACATTATTATAATTTTAAGATGTAATCCTCTAATATTGAAGAAAAGATTAAAAAATAAAGGTTGGCCTAATGAGAAAATACTCGAAAATGTTGAAGCAGAACTTATAGATTACATTCTTATTGAAGCTCTTGATCAGGACAAAGAAATTTACGAAATTGATACTAGTAATATTCCTCCTAACGAGGTTGCTAATATAGTAGAACGCATATTGAGTGGTAAAGATAAGAATTTATACAGACCAGGCAAAATTGACTGGATTAAAGCGCTGAATGATAAAATAGATGAAATTATTAGAAAGTGAGTTCCTTCTGCTCATGTAAGAGTTTTTAAACATTTTTGGCTTCCTAATCATGCCAGCTTAACAAATATTCACATTGTGCTCCTTGCGGGAAATACGGTTGACATGCTTACTCGACATTACTCAACATGAGCTAAGAGTGCGGGATTTCCTTTCCAAAAGGGATAAAGATTACAAAATGCCTTGCGGAGCGGTAACAATTTTCGTAGACATTGATGGACATTAGTCAATTTTT
>CAZCHG010000015.1:0-20463 GCA_964498465.1 uncultured archaeon
TATCACCTTTGGTAATTTAAAGGAAGAATTAAAATTATTTAAAATTTATTTTCAATTCTCTCTTCGTTGAGCTTTTAGTCATCGTAAACGCTTAGAAGAGCAAATAGAGAATTCTGAAAACTACAAGGAAAATAGCGGGGAAAGGGAAAATTAGAAAGTCAAAGTTGCAATTAACTTAGCAGCCATATAAAGAATAAAGGATAAATAAAGTAATAAAACTAGTGTCGAAGTTTTGAAACTGAAGTATTTTTAACATCAAGTATTTATTGTTCAATTTGATAAGTATTTTAGGCAAATTTAACTAAGAAGTAAAGTTAAAGATACATTAAACGCAGCTAAATTTATTAATGTTTCATCAAAGGTTGGTATACTCGAAACTACGATTTTAATACATATTGTAGAACTGTAGATGTATATTTCACCATTACTACGAAGTTAACTGGCTCAATTCTGGTAACGGCAGGATAATGACAGAATAAATTATTAAGGAGTGTGACGCCGAGGTCTGCCGTTTAATCGAACAATTTAATAGCGTTATGGAGATTAAGTAGTCTAAAACCTTAATTAGATATTCTGATCGTTTTATTGCTTATTTAGATTGTCAAATGAACTTTTAGATTGTCAAGCATAACTTATTACTAAATGTTAGTGTCTTAATTCATCACTTTGCAATGCGCTACTGGCAGAAAATACATTCCAGTTAAAAATTTTAAACATCTAAACTTACAAATACTCTTTTTAACTCATATACACTTGTCGCACCTAAGATGAGACTATTTTGATTATATTTTTCTATTTTAAACTTGAAATACAATCTCTCCTGTATCATCCCTTGGTTTAATTCCTTTAACTCTCTTTTTAATTTCATTCTTGAACTCATCCGATTTTAATGTTTCAATAAAATCTTTTACCGGTTGCTTTTCAAACTTATCTTTGGGAATCACAAAATCATATTCCTCCTCTCTCAGCGGTATGAAATCCAACCCATACATTTCTGCCACTGATCTTATTCCCAAACCTACATCAGCTTTCCCAGTTAAAACTGCTACAGCTACAGCTGTGTGAGATTTTGCTTCTATTTCGTAGCCATTTATTTTCCTAATCAAATTCTCAAATCTATCGTTCAAATTCATTGCCATCTGTTTCAAGTAATAATCGAGCAACATCCTAGTTCCAGAACCAGGATTTCTATTGATCATTTTAACGTCTTTTCTAAGCAAATCTTCAATTCCTTTTATTTTTTTGGGATTTCCTTTTTTAACTATGAGTCCCTGCTCTCTAAAATATCCCCTAATCAGATAAGCATTTTTTATACCAAATTTAAGAAGATACGGTATATTGTATTCCCCAGAAACTTCATCAAAAAGATGAGTTCCCGCTATGTCAGCTTCGCCCCTCCTAATAGCTGAAAGTCCTCCAGAGGATCCAACATTAATTACTTTAACATACCATGGTCTTTTCTTCCTCATAAGCTCGATTACCAAATCTATCCCTATGCAATGGCTACCTATTATGACCAAATCCGCTGGCCTTAAAGTGCTAAACAGAGTTACTTCAACTTCCTCGCCTTCTGTAAGCATAACTTTATTCTCTGGAATTTCTATGAAGCCGTCACTTTCAGCTATTGCGGAAATTACAGCAGAATATGCTCCTGAAACTGGATAAGCTGAATAACCCTCTTTTCCCTTTATTACGCTTACAGGCAAAAATTCTCTTCTCCCTAAAACTGACTGTATCTTCTTGCTAAGCCTTGCCCTTATTTTAGCCCTTTCTCTTTCAGCTAGGCCAGCTATTTTTCTTATTATGGGTGCAACTAGGAGTTCGAATATCATGAAGGCAGATGTGGGATATCCTGGTAGACCAAATATCAGCTTGTTGTCAACAACCCCAACTACGGTAGGTTTTCCAGGTTTTACTGCAATTCCATGAACAATTACTCCCGGCTCCCCCAGCTCGTTTATAACTCTGTAAACAAGATCTCCAACCCCAGCCGATGTTCCTCCAGAGCTAATAACTATGTCTGCAATTTCCATACCCTCAATGAACTTTCTTTTTATTTCTTCCTCCCTATCTCTAGCTATTCCTATAAAAATTGGATCTCCTCCATTTTCTTTCACAGCTGAGCAAATTGTTGCCCAGTTTATGTCATATATTTTTCCAAATTCTATCTTATTACCTGGCGAAATTATCTCATTTCCAGTTGAAAAAACAGCAACTTTTGGTTTTTTGTAGACTTCAACTTCACTTATTCCAGCAGCACTAAGCATACCTATTTCTCTTGCTGTTAAAACTGTTCCTTTTCTTACCAACAGTTCTCCTGCCATTAAATCTGATCCAGCACTAAGAACATTTTCCCCAGGTGTAACAGACTTGTATACAAGAATTTTATCATCTACTCTTTCAGTATACTCAACCATAACCACCGCATTTGCTCCTTTTGGTATTACAGCTCCAGTAGATACTTCTACAGCTTCTTTATTTCCTATTTCAAACTTTGGTACTTCTCCAGCTTCAACCTTGCCAATTATTTTAATTTCCACTGGATTTTCCTCATTAGCCCAAAAAGTATCCTCAGCTTTTACAGCATATCCATCCATGGTTGCTCTGTCAAATCCAGGAACATCTATACTTGAAAAGTAATCCCTAGCTACTACCCTACCCAGAGCATCAATCAACGGTATTTTTTCAGTTTTTTGAATTAATTTATAATTATAATTTTTATTAATAATATTTTTCGCTTCCTCTAAAGATACAAGTTCCCTAAAAATTTTCCTCATTCTTTACCTCCAGTCGCTAAGATAGCTCCATCCGTGAGGGAGGAGATGAATTAGGGGAGATGGGGGGTTGGAAGTAGCTAATTTTTTATACTCCGAAGTTAATGTATGCTCGGAACGAGACCGCGGGCATTGCAGTCAAGAGCTGCAGTGATCCAGCTCGAAGGGAAGCGTAGCTCTGTGCTACGCATTCCCCAACCTCCCCCTAATGGATTTCGGTGAAGGCTCCCTGCGATAGGCAAGGGGTGGGAGCTACCTCCACTAAAATTTCTCCAATATGGGTCTTATAAGTATAGCTTCAGCTTCTTCATTTTTTTCCAATCCTTCTTTTTCCTCATCTATTACAATTATTGCATTTGCTCTAACTATAGAAGACATTATTCCAGATCCAGATATTCTTATCGGCTCTGCAAAGAATTCGTTTCCAATCTTTTTAACTAAAACTCTTACAAAGGTTCTCTCTCCAGGTGTTGACGGTATTCTTCTTTCAACTTTAACTTTAACCTTTTCCCATTCCCTTTTAACAAATTTAAATCCCATAATTTTTTCAATGACGGGCGGGATAAATGTGTAAAAAGATATTATTGCAGCCACGGGAAATCCAGGTAGCATAAAAATTGGTTTTCCATTAGACACAGCTAAAGCCGTAGGCATTCCAGGTTTCATGGCTATTCCATGTACAAGCATCTTTCCAAGCTTGCTAACCGCCTCGGGAACTAGATCCTTGCCACCAACGGATGTCCCTCCACTAACAATTAAAGCATCAGCTTTTTCCAGTCCAAATTTTATCTTTTCTTTTATTAAATCCACATCATCCCTTACTATTCCTAAATCCAAAACTTCACAACCTAATTGCTTTAATGCTGCTCCAATAACGAGTCTATTAGTCTCTACAACTTGCCCTTCCCTAGCCTTTTCGCCTATAGGAACAAGTTCATTTCCAGTAGAGAAAATTGCCACTTTTGGTTTTCTAAACACTTTAACTTTCATTATGCCAAGTGTTGCCAGTAACCCTAAATCGTGAGGTTCTATTACTGTTCCCTTTCTCAGTACAACCTCGCTTTTTTTTACGTCCTCGCCTATTTTTGATACGTTTTCCCCAGGAGCAACTGATTTGTACACTTCTATGTACTCGCCTATCTTCTCAGTATCTTCTAATTTTAAAACAGCATTAGATCCCTCTGGTAAAATCGATCCAGTTGAAACCCTTATTGCCTCCCCTTTCTTAAGTTTGAGTTTTACTGTCTCACCAATTTCTACTCTCCCAGAAACCCTAAGTAACAGCGGATTATCTTTACTAGCTCCAAAAGTATCCTCTGCTCTTACCGCATAACCATCTACTGCAGACCTGTTGAAATGTGGGACGTCTATTCCCGATACTACATCCTCAGCCAAAATTCTTCCCACTGCTTTTTCTATATGTACCACTTCGTAATCGTTTATTTTAACTTTAACCGAGTTTAGGATTTTCTCTAGAGCTTCTTTCACGTTTTTCTTTTCCTTAAAACCTAGCAATCTAACCATTTTCTACCTCTAACCAGTTTGAAATTTTAAGGAGATTTATGCAAAGTTTATCATCTTCCTTTTTTTATTCAATTAAAATTTCTCGATTTTTTCGATTCACAATTAATTTATTACAATTTCCTAAATTTATTTTATTAAAGAGGTGTTTACATTTAATTTTAAGTTTAAGTAAAATTTTTAAATTACAAAAACATAACTAATACAAAAACATAACTAAAAAATTAGATATTTAATTCTATATTTTAAATTTTCACATTTTTAAATCTCTGGAGGTGTTTTTTATGAAACTCTGGCTTATTGGAGCATATGGTATAGTATCTACTACTGCAATGGTCGGAAGTAAGGCTTTGGAAAAGGGATTAATAGATACTACAGGATTGGTGTCTGAACTACCATATTTCAGTGAGCTAAAAGAAATAATTCCATTAAAATTTGATTTTGGCGGACATGAAGTCAGACCTTTACCAAATGCCTACGAAGCTGCATTGGAACACTGGAATCTCAACAGACATTTCGATAAATCCATATTGGATGCTGTAAAAGATGATCTTGAGAAAATTAAAGCAAAAAAAGGTACAGCTCTCAACTGCGGAAGTGGAATTCAAGAACTTGGAAAGATTTCAACGCTAGAAGAAGACGGTTTAACACTTAGAGAAATTACAGATACTTTGATAAGAGATATGAAGAAGTTCGCTGACGATGAGACGGTAGTCATAAACATTGCATCTACTGAACCAATAGCCAAATACAATGAGAAGTACCACAAGACTATAGATGGATTTGAAAAAATGCTTGATGAAGATGCAAAGGAATATGCTACAGCCAGCATGCTCTATGCCTACGCAGCGTTAAAGTTGGGCTTGCCCTACTGTAACTTCACACCAAGTGTCGGCTCAAATCTTCCAGCCTTAAAGGAGCTTGCGAATATAAACAGAGTTCCCCATGCAGGAAATGATGGAAAAACTGGAGAAACTTTAGTAAAGACTACTTTAGCTCCTCTGTTCTTCTACAGAAATCTAAAAATTATCGGATGGATGAGCTATAATATACTTGGAGACTTCGACGGAAAAGTTCTTAGTCATGTTGATAACAAGGCCAGCAAGATCGAAAGTAAGGATAAGGTTCTTGAAAAAGTTCTAGGATATTCGCCGTACAGTATAACTGAGATTAATTTCTTCCCAAGCTTAGTTGATAACAAAACAGCATTTAACTTCATACACTTCCAAGGATTCCTTGGAACAAAAATGAAATTCTACTTCATTTGGGATGGAATTGATGCAATCGTTGCAGCGCCGTTAATCTTAGATCTAGCAAGATTTTTGCTTTTGGCCAAAAGAAAGGAGAGATACGGTGTGATCAAGGAGCTGGGATTTTTCTTCAAAAGTCCAATGGATAGCAATGTAGTTAACACACATCAGCAGTTCGAGATATTAAAGAACTGGTATAAGAGCTTAATTGAGAGTTAATTTTTTATTTGACCAATTTTAGCTTTACAAAATATTGATAACATATTTTCTCTTTTCTTTAGTATTTTCTATTTTCCAATTTCCAAGATTAAAATACATTCCAAATTTATTAAAAATTATTTATATAAAAATTTATTTTAAATATGTAACCCAAAGTTATTTAAATACGGAAGTATTTAAATTACTATTTAAAGGAGGGTAAACTTAGGACAATACGGTTGCTTTCAAAGTCATCACCATGAGAATCTTTATTTCATGAAAATTGCGAAAAGGAGGTGAAAGGGACAACAAAATATCTGTTGTCCCTTGCCTATGACAGTTGAAAAAGATTTTAAAATTAAAATTGAGAATGTTGTAGCTTCGACACAAATTGGGGAGAATATAGACCTTAATAAGATAGCTAGAGAAGTTCCCGATTCGGAATATAAACCTAAGCAATTTCCTGGATTAGTTTTGAGAATAAAAGAGCCTAAAGCAGCTGCTCTAATTTTTAGAAGTGGAAAAGTTGTTTGTACAGGATCAAAAAGCGTTGAGGATGTTAATAGAGCTGTAAAGCAAGTTGTAAAGATTGTAAAGAGTCTTGGAATTCCTGTAATAGAGAATCCGGAAGTAAAAGTTCAAAACATAGTAGCTTCCGCAGATCTAGGTGTAGACTTGAATTTAAATGCTATAGCAATTGGATTGGGTTTAGAAAACATAGAATATGAACCTGAGCAATTTCCTGGACTAGTTTACAGACTTAAAGATCCAAGAGTAGTAGTATTAATCTTTGGATCAGGAAAAATGGTCGTAACTGGAGGTAAGGAGCCAGAAGATGCTACTAGAGCTGTCCAAAAGATCGCAGAAGAATTATCAGCTTTAGGTTTGATGTAATTACGGCTTTACCCTTCTTACTTGAAAATATAATATTTCATCTCCTTTTACAAGTGCAAAGATCTTGGTTTTTCCCACGCTTTGTGCCAACCTTACAGCTCTTGTTATCTCATTAATCTTAATTCTCTCTGAGTTCAACAAAGAAACAAGATATCTAGAGTGTTTGGTTTCACAAGAACTGACTGGAGTATCGTAAACTCTAAAGTCACTACCAAATTTTAATCCAGTTTTTACAATGAATCCCTTGTCCTTTAGATCCTTGTAAATTTTATACTTGGCTTCAAAATTATGAATAATTTTTTTTGCATTTTTTATCGCATCATTCAAATTACAATCTAGTTTTAACTTTCCTTTCTCAGCTAAATATATTGTTTCAAAGACAGACAATTCTACAAGTTCATCATTCTCTTTTTTACCATAAAATAACTCTTCAAACAGTTCAACATTATTAGTTACACCTACAATTCCAGTAAAAACACAGCTAGATTCTTTAATTTTTTCTAAAATTCCTCCATTCTCCTCAAATTTCTTTACTTCATAATAAGTCATTTCAAATTCGTCATCAACTATTGATAAAATTAATTCTCCAAAGACATCGAGATATCTGGCTATTTTAATTAAATCCAACTCATCATGCTCAGAAATTGGTAAAAAAACCTTTCTTCCAATTAATAACTCATTTTCCGGTTTTACAGCATACCCTCTGTTTCTTAAGTCCTCATAAACTTTATAATAAATAAGAAACCTTGGATTTATTTTTGAAAAATATTTAAGTGCTTCCTCCTTACAAAGTTCTTTGTTCTTATAAATTAATGATATTTTCTTCCTTAAATACAAATAATATGCTTCAATTGGCGCCAACTCAATATAATTCTCCTTTCTTTTTCCAAATCCTCTGCTTTCTAACGATCTTGTGAAGCCTATAAGAACTTTATCTCCTTTTATTTTCCCTTCAATCATAATCCACTTATCATTTTATCTCTAGATTTATTTCTAAACCTTTGGATCTTAGAAATTCTAAGCATCTTTCACAATATTTCCAATCTTTATAATCTGTGTCAAAAATCGTATTTGAAAAGCACATAACACATCTTCTATTTCCACAGTGAACTAAGCCTAAAACATGTCCTATTTCATGCATAGCTTCCTTCAATGCTCTTACTTTCAGCAATTCATCATTCTTTTCATGACCATAAAACTCTGGGTCCAATCTTGCCAAGGAAATTATTGCTCTCTTTCCTTTAAGTTCTGCTTCCCCAAAAATAAAATTGAAAGTGTAAGCATAAAGATCCGCTTCAGTTATACCGAGTGTAACGCTACAATGCGTTGGTAACCTCATCAAAATCAAACTTGAATTATACTGATTTCTTTTTGGATTGTACGCGTACTTTGGAAGCTCTATTTCCTCAAAAATCTCGCATTCACCAAATATTTTCCCCAGTTTATCCCTCAGATATCCAATCACATCCGACCTTACACTTCCCACTGGTTGAAGGCAAACTTTCACTAGCTTGCACCTCTACCAATGCTACCTATTACTTTTATTATAATAAAGGCTATCAGCGTACTTACTGAGATTCCAATTATTATTATATCCTCCGATGGTAAATTGCTCTCATTCATTATCCAGTAAACTCCATTAACTATGCATACAGTCATCAGCGTTGCAATTGATGTCAATATTGATGATCCTATAAATAAATGCGGAATTTTTACGCCTCTATTTTCAAGAAAAACAGAGAAAAATATAAAGAAAATTGTAAAAATCAAAACTATGTAGGATGTTCTTAAATAAACGTTGGATGTCTGAATGATATTATAAAACCCGCATATAAACAGAAACACCGCGAAACCGAATATGAATGATGCAAGAAGATTTAAATAAAACTTTTTCTGCAGTTCTTTTCCTATTAAAAATCTCATACTTTCACTTGAGTTTTTCTGTCTTATAAAAAAATTGCTTATAAAAAATTCACCTTCAAAAAACTGCAATAAAGTCCTGAAAATCGAGTTTCAAAATTCTATATCACCAGTTCAATCTGAAATGTTCAAAACCAGCTTCCAAATAAAGATTTTGACACACAGTGATGACTTTAAAAGTTATAAATCAAGCTTGACTTTGTTTTTTCATTTTAACAAGCGATCAAAACTTTTTAAAAGCCAATTTCTAAATTTAACAATCGTGTTTGATCTTTACAATTTCATCAGAAAGTATTATATAAATTCAATAATATATAAAAGTGGTTATAATCCTGTAAATACTGCAACATGGTTAATTCTTTTACTAATATCAGTTATACTAATTTACAAGTTCATAAGAAAAAGAGTTAAGATTGATCGAAAATTTGTTCTGTCAACACTATGTTATATCATTTTTGGTTCCTTTTTAAGGATAACTGAAGACTCAGGCATAGTTAAACCTCCATTTTCATACCTGTTGATGTCACCAATGATATTCTTTCTCGTATTTGCCTTAGCTTTTCCATTGCTCTTGCTATCACTAAAAATACTGAAAGATAATTACTGGAAATTATACTCAGCTATTCCTGCTATTGGTACGCTTTTAATATTTCTTGTTCTTCTTTGCAAATTAAAACCAGTGAACTGGTGGGTTGCTCCACTTTCTTTTATCTTAGCTTTTGCATCTTTATGCGCATATATTATTTTGGTGAATTTTTTGCCAAAGTTAAACTCTATGGCAGAATTTTTGAACAAATTAGCATTTTTCTCAGGTATGCTTGATGCCTGGGCAAGCTTCATAGCTCTTTCATATTTTAGTTATTCCGAAATTCATGTTATTCCAAGAATTTTGGTTTCTATGCTAGGCCCATATGTTTTACCAATAGTTAAAGCGGTTGTTTTCTTTTTTGCAATTTACGTTATAAATAAAGCTGTAAGTGATGAACATGAAGCCAATTTTTTAAAATTAATTCTGATAGTTTTTGGGTTAGGTCCTGGCCTTAGGAATTGTCTCAGAGTTTCGTTTGGAGTTTAAATAAATAAAAATAATAAATATAATAAAAAATATAAAATACTTAGGATCTTACCAAATTTAAATGTCAAATTATCAACCGTCTATGGGTAAGATTACAAAAAGTAACTCGGTTTTTGGATCAGATAAAAGAGATATCATCTCCCTATTCAAATCCCTTGCGGCTTTGTCAGCTTTTATTGCAAGCGTTCTATCGCATATGAAAGTACTTTTTCTAACAACTATGTCACTCGGATGTGTCAGTTTTAATTCAGTGCTCCCACATGCCATCACTGTTTCTGTTAATCCGTACTCAGGTAGTTTTATTTCAATTTTTATCTTTTTTGATTTTTTTATTTTATTTTTTACTTCATTTGATATGTCCGCTAAACCTTTACTAGCTTTAACACCTATTATACAGTCAGCAGTCTTTGATATTTCCTTATCTTTCGTTATCTCGAAAGTAGTTCTATGCGTAGCTCTGATATTTTCATGTCCTCTGGCTGTTATAATTTCAACTTTCGGCACACTCTCACCCTATTGTTTCCACTGGAGGTACTGGAAGTCAAAAGAGGTTGTTAAAAAACTAAAGAAAAAAGCAAAGCTAAATTAAAAATTTTATTCAGAAAAATTCCTTTGAGATATCTCTTGAAAATTACTTTTCTACGGCTATTTTCTCAAGCTGGCTTGATACACTCCATATAAGCGTTCTAACATACATTGGAACATTAGGATCTACAGATATTTCCTCCAATGCAGAAATTGCTGATGCCGCTCTTACAGCTAAGCTTTCTTTTCCATGAAGTAAATTCTCTTTAATTTCACTGGCTACTCTTCTTATATTTCTTGGAACTCCATCATCTTGAATTATTCTATCAAGAAGTTCTATAACCTCTTTTGGGAGCTTTTTCATAAAAATCACCTCTTTAAAGCTAACTTTTTAAAGTCAGCTATCTAAGTTTATTTAATGAAGGAATCAGAAGATAAAAAAATTTTGGATATAGTAAATTATCTTTACCAAGGTGCAAAAATGCTAGCTTATCACTGCCCAGATTGTAAAGTCCCTTTGTTGAAAAAGGATGAAAGGATTTTTTGTCCTTCCTGTAATAGAGATGTAGTAATCGTAAAAGAAGGAGAAGAGCCACCAGAAACTAAAAAAACAGAGAAACAAAAAGAAATACCAAAAGTAAAGGAAGAAAAGAAAACTATCGAAGTAAAGGAGGAGAATGACATTGAAAAATCTTTAAAAATAACTTTACAGAAATTATCAAGCAAGTTATTGGTAGCTGATGATGTTGATGAGATTAAAAGTATAATTGAGACTTTTGATAAAACTTTGCAGATATTAGAGAAATTGAAAAAAATGGGAATTTAACCTTCAAGATTTTATCCCTTCTTTGAATATGGGTCCATATTCTGATATATCTTTTTCTGAGGTAAGCAACTCTTTCAAAGCTTGAGGTAATTTTTCTATTTTGATCCTTATTTGTTTGGTTGTGTCTCTATCTCTTATGGTTACTGTATCATCCTCAAATGTTTGATGATCTACTGTTATGCAGAATGGTGTTCCGATCTCATCAAATCTTCTGTATCTTCTACCGATGCTTCCAGAATCATCGTATTCTGTGAAGATACCATTTCTTTTTAGTAACGATACTATTTCTTTTGCTTTTGATATGAAGGGATCTTTTGATAATAAAGGTAAAACTGCAGCTTGCACTGGAGCGATCCATCTTTTTAATCTTAAAACTCTTCTCTCTTCACCATCAACTATATCTCTATCGAAAGCATGCTCAAGAATGGCATATGTAATTCTATCCAATCCAAATGATGGTTCTATGACATGTGGTATTACCTTTTTGCCGTGTATTTTTTCTTTAACTCTCTTCACTTCGAAGTACTCTCTTGTAATTTCAATCTTGTTTCCATTTAAGCTTACTACGACTTTTTCTATGTTTTCATCTTTAACTTCATAATTTTCTAAAATTTCAATTATTTTCTTTGCTTTATCTTTAAATTTGGGTCCAATTTTCCTAATGTCTGGTATTATTTTTAGTCTTTCTATTTCTTTAGGCTCTTTATAAGGTATGAATATACTTAAATCTTCTCCGCTATATTTTGAGTGCATTTTTAAGTCATAATCAGTTCTATCAGCTATACCAACAACTTCTATCCATCCAAAACTCGTTAGAACCTCAGCATCCCAGCAGTCTATGGCATAATGTGCTCTTTCATCATCTTTATGCTGCCTAAATCTTATTTTCTCTTTATTTATCCCAGCTTCAATTAGAAATTCTTGAGTTTTGCCAATATAAAACGCTAGATATTCATGTTGTATTATTCCTTTATCAACAGCATCTTTTAAAGTTATTTCATATTTAACGTCATTCTTATCTATGAGAGTTATTACAGTATTTGCGTATTTATCAAATTCTGGATGCTTATTCTTTTCTTCTGGATTAACAAATACTTCCAGTTCTGCTTGGTTAAATTCTCTTAATCTGATTACTCCTTGTCTAGGGCTAATCTCGTTTCTATAAGCTCTTCCAATCTGTGCAACAGCAAATGGTAATTTATCTCTGAAATAGCTAGCTAGTCTTTTGAATGAGATAAAAATCCCTTGAGCTGTTTCAGGTCTGAGATATCCTCTTTTTCCCTTACCAGGTCCTATAGTAGTTATAAGCATTAAATTGAAAGGTTTCGGATCTTTAAACTCTCCTCCGCACTCGCATTTTAAATTATATGAGTCTATAACCTCTTTTATTATTTTAGGATCATTTTCAACTTTTATTCCTAACTTTTCTTCAATATAATGATCTGCTCTGAAAACCCTTGAGCAACTTTTACACTCAATTGCTAAATCGACAAATGATGCAACATGGCCTGAAGCTATAAAGACTTCTTCTATTCCTATCGTTGGAGTGTCGATTTCTATAGCTCTCTCATTTATTACAAAAAATTTTCTCCATAATTGTTCTAGATTTCTTCTTAAACCGTTTCCTAAAGGTCCATAATCTATGAATCCAGCTATTCCACCGTAGATTTCAAAGGATTGCCAGAAGTAGCCTCTTCTTATTAACATTTCCATTAGTTCACTCATGTGTCATCAGTTCTGTGACTTTACGCTTTAAAGCTTTTTTTCTGGCTCAATTTCCACTCCTCCACAAGAAACGAAGGGGTGTGAGTCTTACCAATGAAAAGGTTTATAATCTTAAGAATATTAGGTAAGACATGGATCCTGAAGTCTTAATAAAGCGTCTAAAAATCCTTGAAAACGAGGAAAATAAAATAAAAAAGAAGATAGGTGAAATGGAAGGGAGCTTAGTGAAAAAGTATGTAAAATGTGGTAAAGAAAAATGTAAAACATGTAAATTTGGCAAAGGTCACGGTCCTTATTATTATTTAGTCACTTACAAAAATGGAAAACAAAAATGGAAGTATATTGGTAAAAATCCAAGAAAATATATTAAATTAAGAAATTTAAATTTAGAATTAAAAAGATTGAGAAATGAGAAGAAAAAAATATTATTTGAACTGAAAAGAATAATAACACTAATGTTAAGCAATATTTAATCGAATATAATCTTTTTTAAACAATTTGGAGGTATATGAATTGAGAATAGGAGTAATTTCAGACGTTCACGCGAATTTAATTGCATTGCAGAAAGTGTTAGAGAAATTGGAAACTTGTGATATTATCATTTCTGCAGGTGACGTAGTTGGATACTACCCATATCCTAACGAAGTTATAGAAATTTTTAGGCAAGAAAAAATTGAAAGCGTCATGGGAAATCATGATGCAGCTGTAGTATTCAACGATTATTCAAATATGAATGAGATAGCAAAAATAGCTGGAATTTATACAAGAAAAATAATAAAAAAAGATAATCTGGAATGGCTTGCAAATTTGCCAATATCTTTAAAAAAGAGTGATTTTGAGGTTTATCATGGCATCCCTGCGGATAATGAATTGGCATATACGGTTTATCTTTTTCCAGATGATCCATTAATAGAAATTTTGCTCAATGCATCAGATAAAAGCATAATAGTTGGACACACGCATATCCCTTTTATAAAAAAACAAGGTACAAAATTTTTCTTGAATCCTGGTAGTGTTGGGCAACCTAGAGATGGAAATCCTAAAGCTTCCTTTGCAATCTTTGATACTGAAAAAGGCGAAATTATATTAAAAAGAGTTAGTTATAACATTGATGAAGTTTACGAAGCAATAATTAAACATGGTTTACCAGAGTTTTTAGGGCTTAGACTTTTCAGAGGCTTTTGAAGAGACATCAAACGTTAATTATCGAATTTATATTCGATAATTTCGATAAATTTATAAATACAAATGCTCTTCAAAAGTCATGGATTCTATCATAAGAGCATTGGCTGACAAAATTTCTGGAGACTTAGTTTTTGCAGAAAATCCTGGAAAGACCCTAAAAAAGTGGAGACAAATTTTTGAGATCTCTCAGAAAGATCTTGCCCTAAAATTGGGCGTGTCTCCTTCTGTTATAAGTGATTATGAGGGAGAAAGAAGAAAATCTCCTGGAATTGCTTTTATTAGAAAAATAATAAAGGCCTTATTGGAAATAGACAAAGAAAGAGGTTTTAAAACTCTATCAAAGTATAAGGACATTTTTTACGATTTGAAAATGGATATAATCCTAGACATGAAAGAATATGAAGAACCAATATCATCATTTGACTTTGCTCAGATAATTGAGGCTGAAAATCTGACAAATCACGAAAAAATGATAAATGGACATACCATTATTGATAGCGTTAAAGCAATTTTGACTTTGAACTCTTACGACTTCTATAAACTTTATGGATTCAGCACTGAGAGGGCTCTTTGTTTCACCAAAGTTACATCAGGTAAAGGACCGATGGTTGCTGTGAGAGTTGCAAATTTAAAACCAGCAGCAGTCGTTTTACACGGTTTGAAACCAAATGAGGTTGACAACTTAGCCATAGAAATAGCTAAACTGGAGAAATTACATCTAATGACCACAACTCTCGCGCTTGATGAAATGATAAAAAAGCTTAGAAAGCATTTGAAGTAAAAGGAGAAATTTGCTTATGAAAGGGGAAGGGGTGGGCATAGTATCTTATGGAACTTATATTCCAAAGTATAGAATCAAAGTTGAAGAAATTGCTAGAATATGGGGAGAAAATGCTGAAACTATTAAGAAAAACCTAGGAGTTTATGAAAAATCTGTACCAGAAGTTGATGAGGATGCTGCTACAATATCAGTTGAAGCAGCAAGGGAAGCTTTGAATAGATCCAACTTGGACCCAAAAAGAATCAAAGCTGTTTACGTGGGATCTGAAAGCCATCCTTACGTTGTAAAACCTACATCTACTATAGTTGGTGAGGCTTTGGGTTTAGAAAACGACTATTTTAGTGCTGATTTAGAGTTTGCATGTAAAGCTGGAACTGCAGCCATACAAATCTGTGCTGCATTAGTCTTATCTGGTTTAATTGAATATGGAATTGCTATAGGGGCTGATACTAGCCAGGGAGCACCAGGTGATCCTTTGGAATACACTGCATCAGCAGGAGGGGCAGCTTTTGTAATCGGAAAAAATGGAGTAATTGCGGAGATAGAAGGAACTTATTCGTTCTCATCCGATACACCTGATTTTTGGAGAAGAGAAGGACAGCCTTATCCAAGGCACGGAGGTAGATTTACTGGATTACCGGCCTACTTTAGGCATGTAATTAATGCAGCCAAAGGATTAATGAAAAAACTAGAACTTAAACCAGAGGACTTTGATTATGCAGTTTTTCATCAACCTAATGCTAAGTTTCCCATAAGAGTGGCAAAAATACTGGGCTTTGATATGGATAAAATTAAACAAGGGTTAGTCGTACCTTATATAGGAAATACCTATTCTGGATCATCACTCATAGGTTTGGCTGCGATTCTTGATATAGCAAAACCTGATGAAAGAATTTTACTAGTATCTTTTGGGTCTGGTGCAGGAAGTGATGCTTTTTCATTAGTGGTTACTGATAGGATAGAAGAGTTCAATAGAAAACCGGAAGTTTGGGATAAAATCAAGCAAGGAGTCTACATAGATTATGGACTTTATGCAAAGCTTAGAAGAAAGATAAAGTTCAGGTGAGTTGTAAATGAAAAAAGTCGCTGTAATTGGAGTAGGTCAGAGTAAATTTGGAGAACTGTGGGAATACGGTTTTAGAGATATAGTATTAGATGCTGGAATTGAAGCTCTTGAAGATGCTGGATTGGAAGGAAGGGAAATAGAAGCATTGTACATTGGAAACATGAGTGGTGGGAGATATCTGGCTCAGGAACATATTGCAGCGCTGATAGCAGATTACGCAGGTTTGGCAGAGTTGCATATTCCCTCTACAAGGGTTGAAGCTGCTGATGCAAGTGGTGGATTGGCTTTAAGGCAGGCTTATATGGCAGTAGCATCTGGAATGCATGACATAGTAGTAGCTGCAGGGGCTGAAAAGGTAACCGATGTTGGACCAGAACTTTCGCTGGATATTTTATCTTCTGCTGCAGATAGAGAATGGGAAGGTTATGTCGGAGCAACTCTTCCAGCATTGTTTGCCATTATGGCAAGAATGCACATGGACAAATTTGGAACCACTGAAGAAGATTTAGCAAGAGTTAGCGTAAAAAATCATAAGAATGCTGTTTTTAATCCTAAGGCTCAGTTTAGAAAAGAAATAACGATTGATAAAGTTTTAGAATCACCTTATGTTGCAGAACCTCTTAAGCTTCTTGACTGTGCTCCGATATCTGATGGAGCAGCAGTGGTAATATTAGCAAATGAAAAAATTGCAAAGAAATACACAGACACACCAGTTTATATAAAAGCTTGCACGCAGGCTAGCGACTATCTAGCTTTGCACAGCAGAAGAGATCCATTAACGATGGACTCTGTTGTGGAAGCTGCAAGGCAAGCTTATAAGCTATCCAGAATTGAACCTAAGGATATAGATGTTGTGGAGGTGCACGACTCTTTTACAATAGCAGAAATTCTAGCTTATGAAGACTTAGGCTTCATAGAGAAGGGAAAGGGTGCTGAACTTATAAGGGAAGGAGTTACAGAATTGGATGGAGATATCCCAGTTAATCCATCTGGAGGACTAAAAGCATGTGGTCATGCAATTGGTGCAACAGGTGTCAGGCAAGCTGTAGAAATCGTTCTGCAACTAAGAGGAGATGCTGGCAAAAGACAAGTTGATGGGGCAGAAGTTGGGCTAACTTTAAATATAGGTGGAACTGGTGGAACCGCTGTAGTTACAATTTTCTCGAGGTAGTAGGAAATGTTGCCGAGATTTTGGAGAAAGATAAAGTATAGATATTCCCTGGTAGGCACCTACTGTGAAAATTGTCAAACTTACTATTATCCCCCAAGATTTATGTGTCCTAAATGTAGAAGAAAAAGCAGAATAAAAGAAATCAAATTCAACGGGAAAGGTACTGTTTTAAGTTACACAATCGTGCATGAAAGTTTGGAGGACTTTAAAATAGAAAAACCATACGTTTTAGCACTAATTAAGCTAGATGAGGGACCAGTGGTAACTTCTCAAGTCATATGTGATCCTAACGAGATAAAAACTGGAGCAAGAGTAAGGATGGCATTCAGAAAATATACTGAGGAAAGTGAGGATGGAATAATTCATTATGGAACCAAATTTATTTTAGAGAAATAGTCTCTTATTTTAGGACTATGCTTATTATTTAGAAAAAAATTTAAATAGTGGGAATCATCCTAAATTATAGGATGATACGCAAGGCTATCAGAGGTGTGAAGCTTAGCCGCAAAGAGATCGAGAGGATTAAGCTGAAAAGATTGAGATGGGTCCTCAAATATGTATACAAAAACAATAGCTTTTATAAAAATAGATTTAAGGAAGCTGGGGTTGATGTAGACAAGATAAAATCTGTTGAGGATCTACAAAAAATTCCATTTACAACTAAAGAGGATCTTAGGAAGAACTATCCTTTAGGATTATCTTGTGTACCAAAGGAGAAAATTGTAAGAATACAAATGAGTGGCGGAACTACTGGGCAACCTGTAATAGTGCCATACACAAGAAAGGATGTAGATCAGTGGAAAGAAATGGTACTGAGAGCATTTTATATAGCTGGAATTACAAGCAAGGATGTAATACAAATAACTCCAGCTTTTGGTCTTTGGAATGGAGGTTTTGGTTTTCACTTTGCTGCAGATGAAATTAATGCTTTTGTAATACCCATAGGGGCGGGAAATACTAGAAATCAGATTAGATTTATGAAAGACTTTGGTACAACTGTTTTGTGCGCTACTGCAAGTTACCCGCTAAGAATTGCCGAAGTTGCAGAAGAATTAGGAGTAGATCTCAAATCCTTACCAATTAGTAAGTTACTTTTAGGTGCAGAACCATGGACTGAAGAAATGAGAAGAAAGATAGAAGAATTATTTGATGCAAAAGCTTATGATATACCAGGATTAACAGAGATGGGTGGAGTGGGAACTGTAGGTTTCGAATGTCCATTAAGAAATGGATTACACATGTGGGAGGACAATTATATTGTTGAAATAGTTGATCCTAAAACAGGCGAAGTTTTGGGGGAAAATGAAAAAGGAGAAATGGTTTATACTGCATTGAACAGGGAAGCAATGCCATTAATTAGATTTAGAAGTGGAGAAGTCAGTGCACTAATAGGTTATGAAAAATGTGAGTGTGGAATAGAGCACATGACTGTAGAAAGGATAAAGGGTAGAACTGATGACATAATAATATATAAAGGAGTAAAATTCTATCCATCGGACGTAGAATCTATTTTAGCATCCTATGGAATCACACAGTATAAAATAGAAGTTGGAAGTAGAGTGAAAATTTTATTTGAAGGAAGTGAAGATCTAAAAGACAAAATTGAGAGTGATATAAAGGAATTTATTGGATTTAAACCCATTCTTGAAGCTTTACCGAAGGGAAGTTTGGAAAGATCTAGAGGAAAGGCAAAAAGGTTGGTGAAAGTTTGAAGGTCAAGCATTTTATCGTAGTTTTACTTCTTATAGCAATTCTGGTGACTGCTGGATGTGCAAAACCAAAAGAAGAAAAAATAAAAGTTGGAGTAATTGGACCAATGAATTTAGTATTTGGAATTGCAGAGAAAAAAGCAGTTGAGTTAGCTGCAGAGGAAATAAACAAAATGGGAGGAATACTGGGTAAAAAAGTTGAAGTAGTTGTGGGGGACACAAAACTTAATCCAAATACAGCTACCATGGAATTTAGAAGGCTTGTTACTGATGAAGGAGTTAAAGTTATGATAGGTGGATTTGCAAGTGGAATAGTATTGTCAATGCAAGAAGTTATGGCAGAGACAAAAGTGGTGTGGTTAGCGGATGGTTCATCGCCTAGATTAACTGAAAGAGTAAAAGAAAACTATAGTACTTATAAATACTTTTTCCGAGCTGGAACTATAAATGGCACTACATATGCTTATGACATATTTGATGCAATACACAACTTCTTCAATAAGAAACTTGGTAAAAAATGGAAGAAAATTGCAGTAATAAGAGATGATGCGATTTGGACAGATGATGTAATGAAAGAGCTAAGAAAAAGATTTGAGGAGCATGGGTATGAAATAGTCTTGGACGAAAAAGTGAAAAAAGGTACAGAGGACTTCACTCCAATTTTAGAAAAGATAAATGGAAAAGCTGATGTTATAGTTACACTGTTAGCACATGTTAACGGAATTCCGCTTGTAAAGCAATGGAAGGAATTAGGGCTAAAGATACAAATAATTGGGCACGATCTGTCCGCTATTTTCCCAAAGGCTTGGAATACTAGTGAAGGAAAAATAAACGGGCTAGTTTTTATAGCTACTGGTGGGGCTATACATGTTCCAGTTAATGAAAGAGCCAAAGAGTTTATTAAGAAATGGAAGGAGAAATACGGAGGATATCCAGATGCTAATACTGCATACGATATGTATGATGCTCTTTTCTTATACAAAAGAGCCGTAGAGATGGCTAAGGAAGCTGGTGAAAAAGATCCTTTTGATCCTGATGTTGTAGTCAAGTACTTAGAGATGATAAATGAAAGCAATCCGTTTGTCTCAGTAAGAGGAAATTTAGCATTTACAAAGTATCATGATCCAGTTTGGGGTGATAAGTACATAAGAAATTGGATATGCCAATGGCAAAATGGAAAAGTTGTTATAATATGGCCAGAAAATGTAGCAAATGGAGAATATATGGAGCCTTGGAAATATTGATGTTTATTATTTAATTTATTAAAAAATTTTAAATTTTTATTTTTCAAATTAAATTTTTTATTGATGGATAAAATAGATGAATTAGATATAAAAATACTTGCGGAACTACAAAAGAACGCTAGAAAAAGCTTAAGGGAAATTGCTGAGAAATTGAAAATTGCTGAAGGCACAGTTTATAATAGAATTAACAAATTAAAAAAACTTGGAGTAATAGAGAGGTTTATACCTATTATAAACTATTCTAAATTGGGTTACGATTTAATTGCTGTTATAGGTATAACAGCGGAAGGCTCTCATTTGATTGAAATTGAAAAGCTCTTGGCAAAAGAACCCAACGTTACAGCAGTTTATGATGTAACTGGTCAATTTGATATAATCACTGTAGCTAGGTTTAAAGATAGACAAAGCCTGAGTGATTTCGTTAAAAGAATAGCTGGTTTAGAATACGTCAAAAAAACTTATACAATGCTTGTTTTGAATGTTGTGAAGGAAACCCATAGTATAGACTTATCGAAACTTTGCGAAAGTAAGTAGGATCACTTTGTATAACCGTTCTCCGCTACGGGAACATTTAGGAATTTCAAGCAACATCTCGCAGC
>CAZCHG010000016.1:0-20383 GCA_964498465.1 uncultured archaeon
CAAATTGTAGAAATTCCAATTTTCTTTGTAATTTTCACAGCATCTCTGGCTTTCTCTGGCGTTATGTTTTTCCTGTAATACTGCAATACTGCTGGATTTGCTGACTCAATTCCGTAATATATGGCTTCACATCCAGAAGCTTTCATGTTTCTTAAAAGATTCTCGTTTACCGTATCCACTCTCGACGAACAACTCCAAGTTATATCGATATATCTTCTTTTAATTTCATTGCAGATTTCCTCTACCCTTTTCCTGTTTAGCGTAAAAGTATCATCGCTGAATGCTATATGCTTTGCCCCGAAATCGTTAATTAGCCACTCCATTTCGTCTACTATATTTTTTGCGCTTCTTGCTCTGAATTTTTTTCCAAAAAATAATGAAGATGAACAATATCTGCAATTAAAAGGACAACCTCTCGAGGTCATCATTGGAAAGTACTCTAATTTCTTTCCCAGTAAACTATACTTATCAAGAGGCATTAAATCAAATGCTGGAAACGGCAACTCATCTAGATTTGATATAAACTCCCTTTTGCCGCAGTTTACTATTCTATTACTATTTTTATCCCTGTACATCATTCCCTTTACGCCTTCCAGACTTTTTCCTTTTTCAACTCTCTCTGCAACCTCAAGCATCGTGTATTCTCCCTCACCAATGCATACGGCATCGACGTATTCATGTTTTAGAGCATCGTATGGTAGAAAAGAAACATGAACACCTCCTAGTATCGTGAAAATATTTGGTAACTTTTCTTTTATTTTTCTAGCATACTTTAATGCTGCATTGAATGTTGGTGTTGTTGAGGTTATGCCCACAATTATGCAGTTCTTTATCTTCTTAATAAGTGTGCTAAAATCAAGTTTCTCAACTATATCATCAATTATTTTCACTTTGAACCCATTTTTTCTTAAAACAGACGCGATGTAACCTAAACCAAGTGGTGGAGTTGAAATTCCAATCTTTGATACAGATTCTACTCCAGCATTAGGATTAATTAACACAATTTCAGCTTTACTCATTTCAAAAATTTAATTATTTCTAATAAAAAAATATTTTTACAAAACTAATAATAAGCCCCACTCAAGATAAAAATTAAATTATATATACATAAAAATTTTTACAAATTAAGAATTTTTTAGTCAGCAGAATGAGTCAGAGGGGGCAAGTACAAAAACCTTAACCAACGACGATATTTAGGTTTATTAACTGAATTAAATTTTAAACTCTTAAACAACTTCTCAATGTCAAAAACCTCAGGAAATTTATCTAGCTTTATTCTCAATTGCAATAGAAATTTGCTATCGGGATACCAGAATTGCAATAAAAGAAGAATGATGGATCTTTTTATCTCTGGACTAAATTTTTACACTTAGACTTGTAAGTTTAACCACAAATCAAGCTTAAAATAAAGAAAGAAGAAGTACTCGAATTTTTAATGTATGTTAGAAGACTTGAGTTGGTAGTTAGATTTTTAAACATAAGAAATTAAAAAGTAGAAAAGCCTCATTATAAACCAAATCGCCTGAGTTAACTTTGAAGCCTTACCAAACATTTAAATTACCTTTCGCTTCAGAGCTTTAATTATTGAACCTTGTTTAAATATATCATTAATTATAATAAAAAGGTGTAAGAATTATGAAATGGCATAGGCCTAGAAGAGGTTCGTTAGGATTTTCCCCGAGAAAGAGAGCTAGCAGTATCATTCCTAGAGTTAGATCTTGGCCTGAGTGCAATGAAGTAAGACTGCTTGGATTTGCTGGATATAAGGCTGGAATGACACACGTAATAATGATAGATGATAGAAAGAATTCTCCAACTTACTCAGAGGAAATAGTTGTACCAGTAACAGTAATAGAGACGCCTCCATTAAAGGTAGCGGGCATTAGAGTATATAGAGAAACAACTTATGGTCTTGAAATTGCAGGAGAAGTTTGGACAAATAACTTAGACCCGCAGCTTAGTAGAAGATTAAATATTCCAAAAAAAGCTGGTGATGTTGACAAGCTCAGAAATATATTGGAAGAAATAAAAGAGGTCAGAGTAATTACATACACACAGCCCTATAAGATTACTGGAGTTCCAAAGAAGGTCCCTGATGTAATGGAGCACAAAATTGGTGGAAACCCCGAAGATGCCTTAGAATATGCAATAAGTAAACTTGGCAAGGAAATTAAAATAACGGAAGTCTATAAACCAGGAGATTTTGTTGATGTTATTGCGATTACAAAAGGTAAGGGATTTGAGGGGCCAGTAAAAAGATGGGGTGTCATAACTTTAGATGCAAAACATGCAAGGAGCTCAAAACACAGAAGAGTTGGTACTCTTGGTCCTTGGACACCACATAAAGTTAGATGGACCGTACCTCAAGCAGGACAAATGGGATTCCATCAGAGAACGGAGTATAACAAGAGGATAATAAAAATAGGTGAAAACGGGGAAGAAATTACTCCCAAAGGCGGGTTCGTTAGGTACGGTGTTGTTAGAAACGAATATATATTACTAGCTGGAAGCACACCTGGTCCGATAAAAAGGTTGATCAGATTAAGAGATCCAGTAAGACCTCCAAGATACGAATACACTGGAATAAACATTTTGTATGTAAGCACAGCCTCAAAGCAAGGTAGATAATTTGGTGATTGCAATGATGGCCAAAGTCCTTAATTTAAACGGAGAAGTTGTGGAAGAAATAGAATTACCTGAAGTTTTTAACGAGGAATATAGGCCAGATTTAATTCAAAGAGCAGTTTTAGCTATACAAAGCCATAGAAGACAACCTTATGGACCAAGTCCATTAGCTGGGGTGGATTATTCAGCAGAAAACTGGGGTCCTGGATATGGTGTTGCGAGGGTTCCAAGAATAAAAACCGGATCCAGAGCTGTAATAGTTCCCCAAGCCGTGAAAGGAAGAAGAGCACACCCACCAAAGGTTCAGAAGAAGTGGGCTAAGAAGATAAATAAAAAAGAAATGAAAAAAGCTCTAAGATCTGCAGTTGCCGCTACAGCAAATCCAGAGCTTGTATCAAAAAGAAATCACCTGTTTAAAGGTGAGTTGCCGAAAGTAGTTACAGATGATATTCAAGAATTAAGCAAAACAAAGGATGTCATTAAGGTATTTGAGGCTATAGGAGTCTACGATGATGTAAAAAGAGCTGCCGAAAGAAAAAGACAAAGGGCAGGAAAGGGTAAAATGAGAGGCAGAAGATACGTTTTAAAGAAAAGTGTGTTGCTTGTAATTGGAAATAATAAAAATAGTAAAATTATGAAGGCTGCAAGAAATTTGCCTGGAGTTGATGTTGTTCAGGTTAAAGATTTAAATGTTGAACTTTTGGCTCCTGGTGCTCATGCTGGAAGATTAACTGTTTGGACAAAATCAGCTATAGAATATTTGGGTGAGTGGTTATGTCAATAATTAAATGTTTTTTGATTACTGAAAAAAGTACGGCTGAGTTAGAGAAGAATATTCTTACAGCAATAGTTGATATCAGAGCTAAAAAACCTGAAATTAAAAAGGAAATTGAAAGAAGATTTAACGTTAAAGTGGAAAGAGTTAATACTCTAATCACACCCAAAGGTGAAAAAAAGGCTTACATTAAATTGGCCCCAGAATATTCTGCAGAAGAACTACTGTCAAAATTAGGAGTATTCTGAGGTGTTTAGAAAATGGGTAAAAGAATTACTTCACAGGTTAGAGGAAAGGGAACTCCCACATACAGAGCCCCCTCTCATAAATATAAAGCTGAAATTAAGCACTTAGCTTTCTCAATAGATAGAAGCATAAAGGCTGAGGTAATTGATATAGTCCACGAGCCTGCCAGAAATGGCCCTATAGCTTTGGTAAGATTACCTGACGGCAGAAAAACCTATGTATTAGCCGTAGAGGGATTAGGTACAGGAGATATTGTAGAAGCAGGAGATAATGTTGAAATAAAACCCGGAAACTCAACATTTCTGAAAAACATACCTGAAGGAACTCCAATATGTAACATAGAGAATCAGCCAGGAGATGGTGGTAGATTTGCCAGAGCTAGTGGAACATTTGGAATAGTTGTGGCACATGAGGAGGATAGAGTGCTTGTACAAATGCCCTCTGGAAAGCTAAAGTGGTTAAATCCTTATTGCAGAGCTACAATTGGTGTAGTTGCAGGAGGGGGAAGAACAGAAAAACCCTTCGTAAAAGCTGGTAAAAAGTATCATAAGATGAAAAGCAAAGCGGCAAAGTGGCCTAGAGTAAGAGGTGTTGCCATGAATGCTGTAGATCACCCATTTGGTGGAGGTAAACATCAACATGTAGGAAGACCCAAGACTGTAAGTAGAGGTGCACCACCTGGTAGAAAGGTTGGTAGTATAGCTGCTAGAAGAACTGGAGTTAGAAAATGAGGTGATTGTTTATGGCTTTAAAAAGTAAAATTACAAGACCCAAGGAATTTAGATATAGAGGTTATACGCTTGAGGAATTGAAAAAAATGCCTCTTGAAGAACTTGCAAAGTTATTGCCTGCTAGAGAAAGAAGAAAAATAAAAAGAGGGTTTACTGAACAAGAAGAAAAACTGCTTGCAAAGCTTAGGAAAAAGCCATATGCAAGAACACACTGCAGAGATATGATAGTTCTACCTGAAATGGTTGGAAAGGTTATATACGTTCATAACGGAAGAGAATTTGTCAGAGTTGACATAAAACCTGAAATGATAGGACACAGATTAGGTGAATTTGCGCAAACTAGAACATTTATTAAACACAGTGGTCCCGGAATTGGAGCTACCAGGAGTAGTAAATATGTACCGCTTAAGTAAAAGTGATCTTCCATGGCTCGAATAAAATATTCATACGTGCCTAAAAATGAAGAAACTGCAGTTAAAGCTATGGGATACGAAATGCCAATTAGTTTCAAGCATGCCGTCGAAATCTGCGCTGCAATAAGAGGGAAAAAAGTAGTAGACGCTATGAAATACCTTGAGGAAGTAATTAAACTGAAAAGACCAGTACCCTTCAAAAAATATAAAAAGAAAGTTGCTCACAAAAGAGGTTTAGACAAATGGTATGCTGGAAGATATCCTCAGAAGGCAGCTAGATACATTCTCAATGTTCTCAAAAATTTAGTAGCTAATGCAGAATATAAAGGTTTAAACAAAGACGAACTAGTTTTGGTCCATGCTCAAGCTAAAAAAGGTAGAAAAATAAAAAGATATATGCCTAGAGCTTTTGGTAGAGCTACACCAAAATTTAAGACCCTTACTACTGTGGAATTTGTAGCAGAGGTGACATAATGGCTGTTGAAAAGAAGTTTATTGAGGATAGAATTAAAAAACTAATGGTAAAAGAGTGGTTAGCTCAGGAAGTAAGAAATGCTGGATTTGGAGGAGTAGACATAACTAGAACTCCTTTAGGAACTCAGGTTACACTCTTTGTAGAAAGACCAGGTTTGGTCATTGGAAGGGGTGGAGGAAGAATTAAACTACTCACGGAAAAATTAAAGGAATTTGGGCTAGAAAATCCGCAAATTAGCGTTGATGAAATTGATAAACCCGAATTCAACGCTCAGCTTATGGCATCATTGCTTGCTAGAGCTTTAGAAAGGGGTTGGTACTTTAGAAAGGCAGGATACAGATTCCTATATAGAATAATGGAAGCTGGAGCAAAAGGTTGTGAAATAGAAATTAGTGGAAAACTAACTAGCGAGCGTGCAAGAACTGAAAAGTTTGTTGCGGGTACAATGATACACACAGGAGATCCAGCTTACACAATGGTTAGAAAAGGCTTTGATATAGCAATCAAAAAACTTGGTGTATTTGGTGTTTACGTAAGAATAATTCCGCCTGACGTCACCTTGCCTGACGAGTTCAAGATTAAAGATATCGAACCAGAGGAACTCAAGACAAAACCTGAAACTCAAGCGGAGAAAAGAGAAGAAGCTGAAAAGAAAGAGGAAGGCAAAGGGGGTGAGAAGTAATGAAGATGGAAGAAATTAGAAAAATGAGTAAAGAAGAAAAATTGAAAAAACTAATGGAGCTAGAGAATGAGTTAATTAAACTTAGAACATTAATAAGATCAGGAGGTTCCCTTGAAAATCCAAGTTTGGTCAGAAATATACGAAAAGATATAGCTAGAATCAAATTAGCACTCAGAGAAGAAGGTTACAAAGTGTAACTCTCTCATGAAGGATAAACCAGAATACATACTAGCTCATGAGTGGATTGGACTTGAAGTGGAAGTCATCGACAGTCCTAATAAATGCGAAATTGGTTTAAAAGGCGAAGTAATAGACGAGACCCAAAATACTCTAAAAATAAGGACGGAAAAAGGTATAAAAACTATAATAAAAAAAGGTAGAACCTTTAAGGTAAAATTTAAAAACTGGATCTTAAAAGTTAAAGGAGATTTAATTGCATTCAGACCTGAAGAAAGAATTAAAAAAGGATTGTTGCTGATAAAAAGAGCTAAAGGTTGGTGGTAGATTTGCCTGCAAGAGATATAGGGTTAGATGTTAAGCCTCCAGAAAAGGAATGTAATGATAAACATTGTCCATTTCATGGAAAGTTGCCAGTTAGAGGTCAAGTTTTTAGAGGAAAGGTTATAAAGACTTATCAAAAGTCAGCTGTAGTTGAAAGAATACTAATTAAGTACGTTCCTAAATATGAAAGATATATGAAAAAAAGATCCAGAATTCATGCTCATAATCCACCCTGTATTGATGCTAAACCTGGTGATATTGTTACAATCGCTGAATGTAGGCCCATAAGTAAAACTAAAGCATTTGTGATTGTGGAGAAGATCGGCCATGAGAGCTGTTAGAGCATCTATTCCGAGGGCTTTGCCCACTGGAGCTAGGCTTGTTTGTGCCGATAACACCGGAGCTAAGGAGTTAGAAATAATCGCCGTAAAAGGTTACAAGGGAGTTAGAAGAAGATATCCCGCTGCTGGAGTAGGAGACATGGTAGTAGTCTCTGTGAAAAAAGGAACCCCTGATATTAGAAAACAGGTACATTACGCTGTAATCATTAGACAAAGAAAAGAATATAGAAGACCAGATGGTACCAGAATAAAATTTGAGGATAATGCAGCTGTAATTACTGACGCAGAAGGAAAACCAAAAGGATCTGAAATAAGAGGACCAGTTGCTAGAGAAGCTGCAGAAAGATTTCCAAAAATTGGATCTATAGCATCAATAATAATTTAAGGTGATATAGATGGGCGTACCAAAATCTAAACAGCCTAGAAAACAAAGAAGATGGTTATATAAGACCTCAAAACTCCATGAGAGACATAGACTACTTCATGCTACGCTTTCAAAGGAGCTCAGAAAAAAGTACGGCAAAAGAGCAATAAGAGTTAGAAAAGGGGATAAAGTAAAGATTATGAGAGGAAATTTTGCTGGACATATTGGTAAAGTTGTTGAGGTAGACATGAAAAGATGTAGAATTAAAGTTGAAGGTGCTACAGTTAGAAAGGCCGATGGTACTGAAGTTTTGGTTCCAATTCACCCATCAAACGTTATGATTGTTGAATTAGGTAAAATTGACAAGGTTAGAGAGAAAATTTTAACAAGGAAGTGAAACTATGCATCAGAAAAGATTATCCGCTCCAAAAACATTAAAAATTCCACGAAAAGTTAGTAAATGGGTAGTGAAACCTTCTCCTGGTCCACATAACAAAAACGCTATACCACTTTTAGTTTTGGTTAGAGATTTACTAAATTTAGCAGACACCGGAAGGGAAGCTAGAAAAATAATATCGGCAGGTGAAATACTCGTAGATGGCGTGCCTAGAAAAGACTATAAGTTCCCTGTAGGATTGTTTGATGTAGTTTCAATACCAAAATTAAATAAAAACTACAGAATAGTCTTTGACGAAAAAGGAAGATACATTCCTATAGAAATAGACAGCGATTACAACTTGAAACTATATAAAATTGTAAATAAGACTATAGTCAAAGGAGGTAGGATTCAATTAAATTTATTTGATGGAACAAACATACTTGTTGATTCAAATGAATATAAAACAAAAGATAGTGTTTTGCTTGAAATTCCAGATAAAAAAATAGTGGATCATCTTAAATTTGAAAAAGGAGCACTTATAATGATCATTGGAGGTTCACATGCGGGAGAACTAGGAAGAGTTAAGGATTATAAGATAATAAGAAGTTCTGCACCAAATTTAGTCACAGTTGAAAGTGATAAAGGAGAAATTACAACTATTGAAGATTATATATTCGTAGTAGGTAAAAAAGACTCAGATAAACCAATAATTAACTTAGGTGTATAGAATGGCATCCGAAGTGGCAAAATTAGAGGAAAAAAAGAGCGAGAAAAAGGATAAAATGAGTAATCCAATGAGAGAAATACTAATTGATAAAGTAGTTATTAATATTGGTGTAGGAGAAAGTGGAGAGAGGCACAAAAAGGCATTAATATTACTTGAAAGATTAACTGGTCAAAAACCGACACCAACGTATTCAAAGAAGACAATAAGAGATTTTGGTATAAGAAAGGGGGAGGCTATTGGTGTTAAAGTAACACTAAGGGGGGAGAAGGCAAAAAGATTTCTCATGGATGCCTTAAAGACAAAAGACTTTAAGTTAAGGGCTTCCCAAATTTCTGACGGTAATTTCTCGTTTGGAATACAAGAACATATAGATTTACCCGGAGTAAGTTATGATCCAGAGATTGGTATATTTGGTATGGACGTCTGCGTTTCACTTAAAAGGAGAGGTTTCAGGGTAAAGTTTAGAAAAATTGCCAGAAGTAAAGTTGGTAAAAAGCATAGAATCACCAAGGAAGAAACTATTGAGTTTTTAAGATCATTAGGTGTGGAGGTGGAATGACTTATGGCTAAAAAAGGTCCCACTAAAAAATTTGGTAGGGGTGCAAATTCCTGTAGAAGGTGCGGAAGAAAAAGGGGTTTAATTAGGAAGCATGGAATTTATTTATGTAGGCAATGCTTTAGAGAGGTTGCATTTGAGTTGGGATTTAGAAAATACTGGTGATCCTCCATGAGTCTAAATGATGTGCTTGCTAACGCTATGTCCGCAATAAAAAATGCCGAAATGAAAGGTAAAAGCACATGCGAAATTAAGCCAGCATCAAAGCTAGTCGGTAATGTCTTAAGAGTTATGAAAAACTATGGATACATAAAAGGGTTTGAATACATAGATAACAAAAGAGGAGGAAAATTTATCGTAGAATTAGCTGGAAGAATAAACAATTGCGGTGCAATAAAGCCTAGATTCTCTGTTAAAAAGACAGAGTATGAGAAATTCGAAAAAAGGTATTTACCTGCAAGAGATTTTGGCATATTGATTGTTTCTACCACTCAAGGAGTAATGTCTCAAAAAGAGGCAATTAAAAAAGGACTTGGAGGAGTTCTTCTAGCTTATGTTTACTAGGGTGTCAATATGTACGAAAGATTTGTTGAAATACCAGAAAATGTGGAAATTAGTTTAACGGGAAATGATGTTACAGGTTATATTATAAATGTAAAAGGACCTAAAGGTGAAAATTCAAAGAAACTGAAATATAGAGGAGTTCTAATAGAAATGACAGACAGAAAGATAAGAGTATATTCAGAGGAGAAAAATAGAAGATATAAAGCCATGGTTGGGACTTTTGCAGCTTTAATTTCAAATCTAATTAAAGGTGTTACTCAAGGTTTTGAGTACAAACTTAAGATACTTTATTCTCACTTTCCAATAAAAGTAAGGGTGGCTGGGGATGAAGTTATAATTGAGAATTTTCTGGGCGAAAAACATCCAAGAAAAGCTAAGATAGTCGGTAACACGAAGGTTACAATAAAAGATAACGTAATAATAGTTAGCGGCGTTGATAAGGAGGCCTGCGGTCAAACTGCAGCTAACTTAGAGATGGCTACAAAAATTAAAAGATTAGATCCACGAGTTTTCCAAGATGGTATTTATATAGTGGAAAAACCTAAGTGATCCAATTATGGTAAGGGCTGAACTTGATCCTGAACTAAAAAGGTTGCTGAAAGTTAGGAGGAGGTTAAAAGCTAGAAAACCTGAATTTAGAAGATATGAGGCTCATAAAAAACTTAGACTAAGAGATAAAAGTTGGAGGAGACCAAGAGGTCTACATAACAAGCTTAGAGAAAAAAGAGCTGGAAGAAAGCCTGTAATGGTTGGCTTTGGATCTCCTGCTAAAGTTAGAGGTTTGCATCCATCAGGATTTGAAGAAGTTCTAGTTTATAACCCATCGGATTTAGAAAAAATTGATCCTAAAAGACAGGCTGCCAGAATTGCATCATGTGTTGGATTAAAAAAGAGATTGGCTATAGAAGAAAAAGCTAAGGAATTGAATATAACCATTTTAAACCCTACACATAGGTGATTGAAAATGGACTTAAGATTACAAAGAAGACTTGCTGCAGAGATTCTTGACTGCGGTATTAATAGAGTATGGTTAGATCCTACTGCATTAGATAAAATATCGGAAGCTGCTACAAAGGATGATGTAAGAAAACTAATAGAGGAGGGTGTTATAAAAAGAAAGCCAGTAAAAGGAGTATGCAGAGTTAGAATTAATTGGAAAAAAAGACAAAAGAGAAAGGGAAGAAGAAGAGGACATGGTAGTAGAAAAGGTAAAAAAGGTGCTAGAGCAAACAGAAAAAGAATGTGGATTAATAGAATTAGAGCATTAAGAAGAAGATTGAGATATCTTAGAGATAAAGGAATAATAGATAGAAGAACTTATAGAATTCTTTACAGAAAAGCAAAAGGTGGAGAATTCAAGAGTGTTTCGCATCTTAATAGCTATCTGATTAGTCAAGGATTAATTAAAGGGTGATAAAACATGGCAAGGGGTCCAAGATATAAAGTAAAGTACAGAAGAAGAAGGGAAGGCAAAACAAATTATAGAAAAAGACTAAAACTACTTTTATCAAGAAAACCAAGATTTGTTGTTAGAATAACAAACAGAAGAATTATTACCCAAGTTGTGGAATACCATCCTGATGGAGATTTAGTAAGAATTACAGTAGATTCCTCAAAATTAAGAGATTTTGGATGGAAAGGTAGTTTAGATAATACACCCGCAGCTTATCTAACTGGTTTACTTCTAGCAAAAAAAGCTCTTGAAATGGGATTTAAAGAGGGTGTTTTGGACATAGGTCTAAGAACCCCTAGTAAAGGGTCAAGAGTTTTTGCAGCCTTAAAAGGTATGATAGACGGTGGTGTTAGTATTCCTCATTCACCTGAAATTTTTCCCGATGAGTCAAGAATTAAAGGAGAACATATAGCCGAATATTATAAATTAGCACCTGAAAGATTTTCTGACTATGAAAGAAGGGGTTTAAAACCCTCAGACTTACCTTCACATTTTGAAGAAGTTAAAGCAAAAATTATGGGTAGCTGAGTATGGTTGAGGGCTGGGTACCTAAGACAAAGCTTGGAAGACTTGTAATGGAGGGAAAAATAAAGACAATAGATGAGGCTTTAGCCAGTGGTTTACCTTTAAAAGAGCCAGAAATAGTTGATATTCTACTTCCTGATTTGGAAGATGAAGTCCTTGAGATATCTATGGTACAAAGAATGACTGACAGTGGTAGAAGAACAAAATTCAGAGTTACAGCAGTAGTTGGCAATAGAAATGGATATGTTGGAGTTGGTGTTGGAAAAGCTGCACAAGTTGCTCCAGCAATTCAAAAAGCAATAAACGATGCAAAACTTAATATATTTAAGGTAAAAAGAGGTTGTGGTTCTTGGGAATGTAGATGCAATGAAGAGCATTCAGTACCGTGCAAAGTTACTGGCAGTGTAGGTAGTGTTAGAGTTACTCTAATACCTGCTCCAAAAGGTTTAGGAATAGTTGCAGGAGAGGTTGCTAAAAAAGTTTTAGAGTTAGCTGGAATAAAAGATGTTTGGACATTCACAAGAGGTAACACCAGAACCACAATAAACTTTGCAAAAGCTTGCTACGAGGCATTGAAAAAGACTATGTTCATTAAAGGGTTATAAAGAGGTTTATCCTATGGGAAGGTTACTGGCTGTGGTTAGATTGAGAGGTCAAGTAAATGTAAACAGAAAGATAAGAGATACCCTAGCTATGCTTAGATTGCACAAGAGATATCACTGCGTGGTAATTCCCGATACACCTTCCTATAGGGGAATGTTAAACGTCGTTAAAGATTATGTGACATACGGCGAAATCAACGCTGAAACCTTAGCTCTTCTTTTAAGAAAAAGAGGAAGATTAAAAGGTGACAAACCGCTTACTGATGAATATGTGAGAGAGAAAACAAAATATAATTCAATTGACGAATTTGCAAAGGCTGTAATTGAGGGTAAAGCTAGTTTAAAAGATTTACCAGACTTAAAACCAGTATTTAGATTACATCCACCAAGAGGTGGCTTAAAAAGTATAAAGTGGTCCTATAAAACTGGAGGAGATTTAGGATACAGAGGAGAAGCTATAAATGAGCTTTTATATAGAATGAGGTGATTAAAGATGGGTCCGAGAAAAAAGAAAAAGGTAAAAAAGTACAGAGGATCCAGAACTTGCGGAGGAGGTTCCCATAAGAAAAGAAGAGGTGCTGGAAGCAGAGGAGGAAGAGGAAGAGCAGGAAGTCACAAGCACCACTACATAAAAATGATAAAAATAGGATGGGAATTTGGTAAACACGGATTCACTAGGCCAAAATGTGTAAGAAAATCATACAGAGCTTTGAGGTTAGTAAAACTTACACTCAGAAAATTAAGAGATGAAGGTAAAATTGATGAAGCTACTTACAGATTCTTCTATTCGAGACCAGAAATAAACGTTGGGGATTTAGAGTTAATAGCCGATAAACTAGTTGAACTGGGTTTAGCAGAGAAAACAAATAGTAAATACAAGTTAGATCTATCAATTTTTGGTTACAGGAAACTTTTAGGAAGAGGTACAGTTAATAAAGCTCTGGAAGTCAGGATAGCTGAAGCCACAGAAACCGCAATAGAAAAAATAAAAAAAGCTGGAGGTGAAGTTATCTTATTTGAGGAGTAATACGGTGAAATACTATGAGCGAAATACTTAGAACCCTACAACCTTATTTTGCAAAAATTCCAAGCGTGGAAAGACCAAAAAGACATGTTCCCTTTAAGGAAAAATTTCTGTGGACAATTTCAATACTGATCTTATACTTTATTCTTACGAACATTCCCGTTTTTGGTTTATCTCCGGAGTCAATAGATATATTTGAGCATTACCGTGCCTTCTTTGCTGGAAAAAGTGGATCTATTATAGCTCTAGGAATTGGTCCAATTGTCACAGCATCTATAGTTTTACAATTGTTAGTTGGTGCAGGGATTATCAGGCTGGACTTAACCAACCCTGAAGATAGAGCAATTTACCAAGATTTTCAGAGATTCTTAGTAATAGTAATGATTGCAGCAGAGGCGTTACCTCAAATTTTAGGCGGATTTCTAAAACCAAATCCAGAGGTTGCTCTTAAATTAGGCGTCCCACTCGAGTTTATTTCGTTTCTTATATTTATTCAGCTGTTCATTGGCGGTCTACTTATAGTATACATGGACGAAGTTGTTTCAAAGTGGGGTATTGGTAGTGGAGTAAGTCTTTTCATTTTAGCTGGTATATCACAAGCTATAATTGTTGGTTTATTTAATTGGATTACTCCAAAAGGTGCTCAGCTTCCGCCTGGGATAATTCCTAGATGGATATGGATTGCACAAAACATGCCACTAGATTACATCTTATCTGCAAATGGACTCATGTTTTTACTAATTGACGGTGGGGTGCTTGCATTAATTACAACTGTGATAATAATACTTCTAGTTGTATTTGCTGAAAACACAAGAGTTGAAATTCCTCTCTCTCACGCACTGGTGAGAGGTGCTAGGGCAAGATTTCCAATAAAGTTGATATATGCTAGTGTTTTGCCAATGATATTTGTTAGAGCTTTACAAGCAAACTTGCAGATTTTTGGTTTAATGCTTTACCAAAAAGGTATAACCATTCTTGGCGAATATGTTGGTAGTAGACCTATATCTGGAATAATGTATTTACTCTCGCCAGTCAGAAGTCCATACGATTGGGTTCCGTTTTTGGTTAAAAGAAATCCATATCTAGCTGATCTTCCAGATTGGATGATATTAACTCATCTTTTGATTGATGCATCAATTCTTATAATAGGAGGAATTCTGTTTGCAATTTTCTGGGTACAGACAAGTGGTATGGATGCTCGTACAGTGGCTTCACAGCTAGCTAGATCTGGTTTACAAGTTCCAGGCTTCAGAAAGAATCCTAAAGTTCTGGAAAGATTACTCAGTAGGTACATACCAAAAGTGACGATACTTGGTGGGGCTTTAATTGGATTGTTAACACTAATTGCTAACATGCTTGGCACAATTGGTAATGTCAGTGGTACAGGGTTACTTCTTGCGGTAAGTATAGCTTACCACTTCTATCAGGATCTGGCCAAGGAAAGATTGACTGAAATGCATCCAATGTTAAGAAGATTCTTAGGTGAAGAAATATGAACAAAGTTAGAAAATTAGCTCATGCAATTTTAACCTTGTTAGCAATAGTTATTTTTGCCAGTCTTTTTCTGCAAAATTTACGAGATAGCATAGTTGGTTTTGTCTCGATTTTTCTTGATCCTCTCTTATTTATGCCAATTCATGTTTTAATACTTACGTTAGCAGTATTTACAGCATTTTACTCATCCTTAATTCAAAAAGCTACAATAGATATGAAAAGATTTAAAGAAATTCAAAAAATAATTACAGAATTTCAAAAAGAGTATTTTGAAGCTTTAAAGCAAAATAATAAATTTAAGCTGAAAAAGCTGGAAGCTGAAAGGCCAAAAATAGATAAATTAAGAGGAGAGATCCTTAGCGCAACTATGAAAAACACAATTTATACAGTAGTAGTCACAATACCTATTTTTCTGTGGATTCTAGCCAAAGTTTACGATGTATCTCTCAAGGATAAAATGATAGTTAAAGTTCCCTTTTTAGGTTTAATTCACGCTAGTGATAGAATTTTCTTCATTCCCTGGTGGATTCTCTGGTATATTGTTTGCTCCATATTTGCAGCTCAAATTATTAAAAAAGCTTTAAGAGTAGCTTAATGTTTCTTTAAAATTTTAATTTTAAAAAGATTAATTTCTATTTATTCATATATTTTAATAATTATACAGAAATTATATTTACGCTAGGGTAAAAACTAAATCACCTTTCTGAAATATTCAATTTTTAAAACCTGCACCCCCTAAAAAACAAAAACCTAAGGCGTTTAAATACTTAAGGTGAAAAATGAATGAAAATAACAATCTCTGGTCCTCCAGGAAGTGGCACAACAACTGTCGCAAAATTATTAGCATCAAAGTTAGGATACAAATTAATCTCCGCTGGAGAGATTTTTAGAGAGCTTGCGAAGAGAAAAAATATGTCTCTAAGTGATTTAACAAAACTTGCCATTAAAAATCCAGAGTTTGATTTTTACGTGGATGAATATCAGAAAAAAATTGGCGAACAGGAAGATAATATAATTATAGAGGGGAGATTGTCAGGCTGGTTTATTAAAAATGCTTTTAAAGTTTGGATTTTCGCAAGCGATGAAACTAGATACAAAAGAATTGCCAAACGCGAAGGTAAAAATATTGAAGAAGTTAGAAAAGAGACTAGGGAAAGAGAAAAAATAGAAAAGGAAAGATATAAGAAGTTTTATGGAATAAATATAGATGATTTGAGTATATATCACCTAGTAATAAATTCTGAGCATTTTAGTGCTGAAAATATTGTAAATATAATTATTAAAGCTTTGGAGGAGATAAATTGGAAAGTTTAAGAAACCTGGGGATAAAAAAGAAAGAATTCGGAGAAAAATTTCTAATAAAAGAGGAAGGAGTCACTAGCGAGGAATATGGAGTTTATCCATTTAATAGACCTATGGAGGAGTATATAAAAAAAGGTCTCGTTTGCATAGATAAACCTATGGGTCCTAGCAGCCATGAAGTCGTTGTATGGGTCAGAAAGATTTTAAATGTATCGAAAACTGGACATGCTGGAACTTTAGATCCAAAAGTTACAGGAGTTTTACCCATTCTTATTGAAGATTCTACCAAACTTGTAAAAATTCTGCAAGAATCAGAAAAAGAATATGTAACTCTAATGAAACTCCATGATAACGTGAAAAAAGAGGATATCGAAAGAGTCTTACAAATGTTCGTTGGTAAAATATATCAAAGACCACCTTTGAAATCCGCAGTAAAAAAGAGGATAAGAGTTAGAGAAATATATGATGTACAAATTCTTGAAATTGACAAAAGAGATGTGCTCTTCAAAATTAGAACTGAAGCTGGGACGTACATAAGAAAACTATGCAAAGATGTTGGAGAAATTTTAGGTTGCGGTGCTCACATGCAAGAGCTAAGAAGAACTAGAACTGGAATATTTGACGAAAGTATGTGTTATACTCTCCAAGATTTGCTTGATGCTTATGTTTTTTGGAAAGAAGATGGTAATGAAAAATATTTAAGAAAAATAATTCAGCCTTTGGAAGTTGCCACGCTTAGCATACCAAAGGTAATAATAAAAGATTCCGCTGTGGATGCGATTTGCCATGGAGCCGATTTAACGGCAAAAGGCATTCATTACATTGAAAAAACTGTAAAAAAAGATTCAACAATAGCTTTGCTTACATTAAAAAGCGAACTTGTAGCATTAGCAGATGCCTTGGTTGATGCTGAAGACATGTTGAAAATGAGAAAAGGAGTTGTTGCAAAAACAAAAAGGGTGATTATGGAAAGAGGTACTTATCCTCCTATGTGGAAATCAAAAAAGGAACTAGTTAAATCCTCTATTTAAACAAGTCAAAAAGCACTATTCTCTCCCTTATAAGAAGGGGTAACTTTTTTAAGCCAACTATTTCTAGCTCGTTATCATTTATGTCGTATAGCTCTATGATGTTTCTAATTTTCTGATTCAAATCCCCATGATTATGTTTAATTTCCTTAAATCCAGACAGTAGCTTTATCTTCTCATAACAGTTTTCATTCTTGCCAAGCACTATCAGATAGATTTCGTTTTTTCCTTCCTTTAACCCAATTTTTTTAGCTTTATCAATTTGCCTAGTAGCTGCAATATATAGTAGAATCTCCATTTGCAAAGTTTTTGCCACTCTTCTACCCTCATTCCATGCATTTAATGCTTTTTTCACTGCAAACTCAAGTACATCTTCCTGTAAAACATAGTTAGAATCTACAAAAACAGCTATACAATCATCAACTTTCAGTTTTTCTAAAAATTCCTTAACATCCTTGATTTCCACAATTCCCCTAGCTATCTTTAATTTCATTTGGGAGCTCATGAGTGATACCTCTAAATTCTCCAAAACAAATACAAAAAACTTGAATGGTTCAAATAACTCTTACAACAGTTTCCAGCTTTATACCTTTATCGGTTAAATCGTATCTCATTACAGCCTTTGGAACCAAGACACGCTTAAGTTTCAGAACTTTTAATCTCCTCTGTATTTCGTTTTCGACTTCCCTTATAGTTAATTCAATTACACCATCTACTATGTGCTTTACAGCAGTTTCTAATCTTGAATCGAACATACCTTTGGTCATAAGCAAAAGGGAAACAAATTTGTTTCTTCTAGAAGATAGTACAATTTCGTTAAGTATTTTTAGAACTTCTGATTCCTCATAGTTCATGAAAAAGTACGTTAAGTTATTTAGAACCAATCTGCTGTAATTTCCAGAAATCACATTTTTTCTAAGAAGATTTAGCGGATCACTTCTTATGACTTTTAATACACTTTTTGTACACTTCATTCTCTCGAACAGTTTTAAAGGAACCAGCTCTATTATCTTCATTTCCGCCAGAGATTCTGGATCTAAACCAAAATACGTTTTTATGTCCTCATTTATTTCTTCTTTGGTGTCGTTGGTAAGCATGTAAGCCACATTTTCCTTATTCTTTACACCTTCTATTGCAAAATGCAAAGATAAAACATCAGCTCCTGCTCCAGGCTCCTCCAAAATTAAAATAGTACTAGGTATAGGAAAACCTCCTCCCAGCTGGGAATCAAGGGGAATTATTCCGCTACTAATCTTTTTCATCTTATCTCATCTCTTATCGTGATATCATAAATCTAAAACTTGCAAATTAGAGCCTTATGTTTATTTTGTTATTCAAAGAGAAAAATATTATCTTTTCTCACAATTTTAACTTGCTGAGAATTTCCAAGTATTTTTGATTTTCTTTAAGCTAATCGACAGTGAATAAGAGTTAAAACTAGCTAAACTGAAATTTAGTAATCTAGTTGCGATTGGCGGATATAACTTGAAGTATGATGTTTAGTTAATTTTTTATTTCAATCTTAAGTGTAAACTGAAAATAATGATAAACGATGTTATTTCCAGTGAAAAAGGGAAAAAAGTACTACTATTAGGAAATGAAGCAATTGCTAGAGGAGCATTGGAGGGAAAAGTTGACGTAGTTTCTGCTTATCCCGGTACACCATCCTCAGAAATTGCGGATACACTATCTATGGCATGTAAAATGCTGAAAGGTAAAATGGATTTTCACATGGAATATTCAACAAATGAAAAAGTCGCTGTGGAAGTAGGGATCGGTGCATCCCTAGCAGGCAAAAGAAGTATCGTAACTATGAAGCATGTAGGAGTTAATGTAGCATCCGATGCATTATTTAGCTTTGCTTACGTTGGTGCTAGGGGAGGATTCATACTGGTATCTGCAGATGATCCAAGTATGCATAGTAGTCAAAATGAGCAAGATAATAGATGGTATGGTAGATCCGCCGGAATACCTGTAATAGAGCCTTCTACAGTTCAGGAGGCTAAGGATTTTACCAAAGAACTGTTCGAAATTTCCGAGAAATTCAAAATACCAGTAATGTTAAGAACTTGTACAAGACTTAATCACAGTAGAGGAATAGTAACTCTTGGTGAACTACCAGAAAAAACATACACAAAAAACGAATGGGTAAGCTCTCCAGAAACGGACGTAGTTCTTCCTGCCCACGCTAGAAAGTTAAAATTAAAACTACAAAAAAAATTAGAAAGCCTTGCAAACTTTTTTTCAAGTTCTAGTTTTAATAAAATATATAATCCAGATTCAAACTCAGAAGTTGGAATTATAGCCTGTGGTCATAATTGTGGTTATGTTTTAGATTCACTAAGCAATTTAAATGTTAAATTACCTGTTTTAAAGATTTCAACAACCTATCCAATTCCTCTAAAATTAATAAAGAAGTTCTCTGATAATTTAAATAGAATTTTAATTGTTGAGGAGGTTGATCCCTTCTTAGAATTACATTTAAGAGCAGAATTGGATGGTGTTTCTATACATGGTAAAATTGATGGTTATATTCCATTAAGTTTCGAAAACAATGTAGCTAGAGTTGAAACGGCAATAGCTAAACTTCTAGGAATTAAAACAAAAGTAAATTACGATGAGATTGAAAGAAAATATGAAAATATAATTAAAAAAATACCTCCAAGACCACCAATCTTCTGTCCAGGATGTCCTCACGCTGCCGTGTTTTATGTAATTAGAAAAATTGCAAACGAGTATAATGTTAAGTTTGCTTTTCCCAGCGACATTGGTTGCTACACGCTAGGTATAAATCCTCCCTTTAGAGCTGTAGATATAACGTTCTGCATGGGTGCTAGTATTGGTATCTCTTGTGGGTTAAGTTATGCAATTGATAATCCAATAGTGGCAACAATTGGAGATTCTACGTTTTTGCATGCAGGAATACCAGCTTTAATCAATGCTGTCTATAATAAAAGAAAATTTGTCTTAATTATCCTTGATAATCAAACTACTGGGATGACTGGACACCAACCTCATCCAGGAACTGGTATAAGAGGTTGTGGTGAAACTGGAGTTAAGATAAAAATAGAAGACGTAGTTAAAGGCGTAGGAGTAAAATTTGTGGAAGTTGTAAATGCATATAACATTAAAAAGCTGGAAGATATACTAAGAAGAGCACTAAAACGTGAAGATGTATCGGTAATTATTGCTAGGCAGCCTTGTGCCATTATTACAAGAAAAGAGTTGAAAAAAAGAGGTGTAAAGCTAAAATCATATAGGATTTTAAAAGACTTATGTAATAAATGCTTAAAATGTGTTAAAGATTTTTCATGTCCAGCTATATATATAGAAGATAGCGGATATCCAAAAATTAATCCAAATCTATGTGTTAGTTGCGGTGTTTGCAGTAAAATTTGCCCACATGGTGCAATAGTAAAATAATTTCCATTTTTATATTTTATTTTTATAAAAACATCATTTTAATCTACTGTTAAGAATTGGGGGTTCAGCAGATATAATCTTTTATAGACATACGTCTACCTTGGGACACATCGCCCTTCAAGGGCTCGTCCCCATTCAGGGCACCCCAAGCCC
>CAZCHG010000017.1:0-6408 GCA_964498465.1 uncultured archaeon
ATGGGCCCGGAGGGATTTGAACCCCCGACCGGCCGGTTATGAGCCGGCCGCTCTAACCAGGCTGAGCTACGGGCCCTTAAGTTTGGAAATCTAAGAATACTTTCTACAGGACTAATTTAGTTAGAATCTACTTATAAAAATATTGCTAGAATTACTAATAGGTTCTTCATTGCTAGCAACTTGTTTTTAAAGAAAAGCAGGAGCACTTTCTAGCATTAAATTTATATATTCCAGCAGGAAATCTCTGAAATTAGTATGGAATGGATTAGAGATTTTGGTTTAACGCTAAGAATGGTGCTTACTCTTACACTCTTGGGATTGGTTTACTTGGCCTTTCTAACTATACTGGCATCATTGGGTGTTAATTTTACAGGATTACTAATAATAGCAGGAATACTTTTATTTATTCAATATTACTTCTCGGATAAGATAGTATTACTTGCTAGTGGTGCAAGATTGGTTGAAAAAGATGAAGCACCAGAATTACATGAAATGGTTGAAAAATTGGCAAAAAAAGCAAATTTACCAAAACCTAAAGTCGCAATTATGGATACACCGATACCTAATGCATTTGCTACTGGAAGAAGTCCAAAAAATGCAGTAGTGGCTGTAACGACAGGTTTACTGAGAACATTGGACAAAGATGAGGTTGAAGCTGTGTTAGGTCATGAATTGAGCCATATTAAAAACAGAGATGTAGCAGTAATAACGATTTCTAGCTTTTTAGCAACTGTAGCATGGTTTTTAATGAGATGGGCAATGTTCGCTGGAATGTTCGGAGAAAGAAGAGAGGGAGGTAATGCTTGGTTCATAATATTTCTAGTATCGGCGATAGTCTGGTTTATTAGCTTTCTATTGATAAGAGCTCTTAGTAGATACAGAGAATTTGCTGCGGATGCGGGAAGTGCCTGGATTACAAGAAAACCAAACGCTTTGATTTCAGCACTACTGAAGATAAGCAGAAGGATAGATTACATGGGAGAAGAAAGAAAGAAAGAAGTAGAAGGGTTGAATGCCTTCTTTATAATTCCTGCACTCTCTAAGGAGTCAATATTGTCATTATTCTCAACACATCCGCCAGTAGAGAAAAGAATACAGAGGTTAAAAGAAATTGCAAAGAAAATGGGTCTTTAAATTTATAATTTGCCTAATTTTTAATATTTTAAATTTTATAAAATATTCTCTGGTAAACTTTTTACTGTTTTTACTTTTAATTAGTCTGGGTGAGGATTATTAGAAGAAGTAACCTAAAAATAGTGGAACTTCCTTTGATAGTGGAGATTAGCGAAAATGCTAGAAAATCTGTCAATGCTATTCTTGATGAATTAGATGTTTCTGGAGTAGTAATGCTAACTGGAAAAAAGTCGTATGAAGTTATGGGCAAAGAAGTTGAAAAAAGTGTTTTTGAATATCTTGTGGAGAAGTTTTTCGTGGAAAAACCAAGTATGGATGAAATTAGAAAGATAGAAGTAAAACTTGGTTATTTTTCAGAAATTGACTGCGTAATTGGAGTAGGTGGTGGAAAAGTTCTTGATGTAGCGAAGGTTTTGGCTACAGAAATTAATGCAGCATTTATAAGTATACCAACCGTAGCATCTCATGACGGTATAGCATCACCAGTAGCAAGCTTTAAAGAGGGAGGAAAACCTGTATCAATAACAACAAAACCGCCAGCGGCAGTGCTAGCAGATTTAACTGTTTTAAGACACAGCCCAATAAGATTACTTAGATCGGGTTACGGTGATTTAATTTCGAATATAACTGCTGTTAAGGATTGGCAACTGGCTAGAGAAAAAGTTGGAGAAAGTTTTAATGAAGTTGCAGCTAGTATGGCTGTATTGCCAGCAAACCTAATGCTTAGTAATGCTGAAGTTTTAGATTTAAGGGAAGTGAAGTACTTAGAAATGCTTATCAGAGGTCTAACTCTTAGTGGAGTAGCGATATCAATTGCAGGAAGTAGCAGACCTGCTAGTGGAGCAGAACATAAATTTAGTCATGCTCTGGATTATTTAAACTATGGATTTGGAACCCACGGCGAGCAAGTCGCCATAGGCACAATAATAATGGAATATTTACACGAAAAGCATTATGGAGTCGGCAATTGGGAAAAGATTAGAAACTCTCTTGAAAAAATACAAGCGCCCACCACAGCTAAAGAAATTGGATTGAGTAAAGAACAAATCCTAGAAGCATTAGAGTACGCTAAAAAGATAAGGAAGAAAAGATATACAATCCTCGAAGATGTAAATCCCACAAAAGATGAATTTGAAATGGTGCTAAAGAAGACTGGAATAATTTAGAAACACTATTTTAAACTTTTTTAGAATAAAAAATTGATTATCTTAAAAGCTCTTTTTAGGAGTTTTAATATTTTTGGAAATAAATTCATGTAGTTAAAAATTTAGTATAATGAAATTCCCAGCAGTTAAAATTATAAAAAATTATTACAGATTTTGAAAAGTGGAGATTTATTTAACAATCCTGGTAAAAACATGGAAGGAGGTGCATTACTAAATGAAAGTTAAACTTGAAAGCTTGAGATTTGGTACTGAACTGGTCAAAAGAGGATTTGCGAAAATGCAAAAAGGAGGAGTCATTATGGATGTTACAAACGCTGAACAAGCGCAAATTGCAGAAGATGCTGGAGCTGTAGCAGTAATGGCCTTACATAAAGTTCCAGCTGACATAAGAACTAGTGGAGGAGTAGCAAGAATGGCAGACCCAAAGAAAATAGAAGAAATAATGGACGCAGTAACAATTCCAGTTATGGCGAAATGTAGAATAGGACATATAGAAGAGGCTAGAGCTTTGGAAGCCTTAGGAGTTGATATGATTGATGAAAGCGAAGTTTTAACACCGGCAGATCACTTCTTCCACATCGATAAAAGAAAATTTACAGTACCTTTTGTATGTGGTGCAAGAGGTTTAGGTGAAGCTACCAGAAGAATTTGGGAAGGAGCAGCAATGATTAGAACAAAAGGAGAAGCTGGTACTGGGAATATAATCGAAGCCGTGAAGCACATGAGGTTAATGAATAAATCAATAGAACTCCTAAGAAATCTTAGCGATGAAAAAATATATGAAGTTGCTATGAATTATGCTAAACCTTACTTAACTCTTGCAAAAAAAGCTAGGGAAGAAATGGGTTTGAATTCATCTATTCCACCGGACGAACCAATTTTTGAGGAATATTCTCTTAACGAAATCATTAATGGATTGTATGAAGTTCTACTTGAAATAAAGAAACTGGGCAGATTGCCTGTAGTTAACTTTGCAGCAGGTGGAGTTGCTACACCAGCTGATGCTGCTTTGATGATGAGATTAGGAGCCGATGGGGTATTTGTAGGTTCAGGAATTTTCAAGTCATCTAATCCACCGGAATTCGCTAAAGCAATAGTTGAAGCTGTGGAGCACTATGACGATCCGTCAGTGGTTGTAGAGGTATCTAAAGGGTTAGGAGAAGCAATGAAAGGCGTGGATGTCTCACAGCTTGAAGAAAGCCAGAGATTAGAGTTAAGAGGAGTATGAGAATAGCTGTGATTGGGGTTCAGGGAAGTGTTGAGGAGCACGTAATTTCAGTGGAGAAAGCCATGGATAAATTGAGAATAAAAGGAGAGGTGATACCAGTTAGGAAACATGGAATAGTCTCAAAAAGTGATGGGGTTATAATTCCTGGAGGGGAGAGCACAACTATTAGTAGGTTGATTTTTAGAGATTCTATAGCTAATGAAATAATTGAGCTTGCAAGAAAGGGAAAACCAGTAATGGGTACCTGTGCTGGCTTAATATTGCTGGCAAAGCATGGCGATGAGCAAGTAAAAAAGACAAATACAAAGCTTTTAAATCTGATGGACATCTGGATTAAAAGAAATGCTTTCGGACGGCAAAGAGAAAGCTTTCAAGTTAAACTGTATGTTGATGAAATAGGGGAATTTGATGCAGTATTTATAAGAGCTCCGGTAATAACAAAAGTAGGGCCCAATGTTAAAGTTTTAGCAAGGTTTGAAGACTACATAGTTGCTGCTAGGGAGAATAATTTACTGGCTCTGGCGTTTCATCCAGAATTAACAGATGATACCAGAATACATGAATATTTTTTAAAAATGGTACTTGGTAAAGTTTAATATTAATCAAAAAATGTGATAAAATGTTTGGGATTGGAGAGATAGTATTAATTGTAATTTTAGCAATAATATTGCTTGGTCCAGACAAGTTATCAGAAGTTGCTAGAACCCTAGGTAAAATTTATGCGGAATACAAACTTGCTAAAAGAAGGTTAGAATTAGAGTTACTCTATGGTTATGAAATTCCAGAAACAAAATTACTAGATATTTTAACAAAAAAAAGACTAGATAGCTTAGTAAAAAATGAAATTAGCAAAAAAATTACTGAAGATCTTGTTTTAGAAAAAAATTTAAATGAAAGTGGTAAAAAAGTTAAAGGAGGAGAGTAAGAATGTTCACAATAGGTCCAAATGAGCTTATAATGATTTTGTTGATAATATTACTATTATTTGGAGCTAGCAAGCTTCCAGAATTGGCTAGAAGCCTAGGTAAAAGTATGGGTGAGTTTAAAAAGGCACAAAGAGAAGCTGAGCTCGAATTGCTAGAGTTTGAAAGAGAAATAAGAGAAAAAGCTAAGTTAGGTAAAAAAAGAGAGAAACTTGAAAAAATAGCCAGAGAATTAGGAATAGATCCGACTGGTAAGAGTGATGAAGAACTTCTTGAAGAAGTAACTAAAGCTTTACCAAAAACAGAGAAAGCTGAACCTTAAGTCTTTTTAGTTTTTAAAATAGAGGGTAAATGAATTAAGTATACTCCTTCTTGACCTAGTGCTATTATTATTTCTTTTCTATTTATTATTTTTTCAAGATTAATTTCGTAGCAACCTGGTGAAAGTACTCTGATACTTTCAATTCTTGTCTCGTCAGTGGCGGTTTTTATTTTATCATAAATTGTATCTACTTTAACGGATTTTAATTCTTTAGAACCTTCGTCTCTTTTTTGTATTTTTATTTTTGATTCAGGGATGTATACAAATACTCTATTACCACATGAGCAGCCTTTTAAGATCCTTGAGTCACCAGTAGGGTAGACTTTACCGCATTTTATACATTTATGTGGCACACTACTCACCAGTTTTTATTAGGGCAGATATTATATTTTCATCTTTTTTTAATGTTTTTAGCTTGTTAGCGGGACCTATAACCATAAGTCTGCTTCCAGAACCGATTAGTTTTCCAAAAAACGATTTAGACCTGGTTGGGTATGTTTCAAGCTCAATCCCAACGAATTTTTCATGGTCGATTTCAATCATAGTTTGCTCTATTAGTTTTACTTCTTCTTCTGGAGTTAAACCTGCCTCGAGAATGACAATATTTCCAGCTTTTACGTTGTCAAGAATCATTCTTATTTTTTCAGATAAAGCCATTTTCTGAAGTTTATCTTTCGATATTAGATTCAGTTTAACACCTTTCATTTTTTCACCCAAACTTTTTTATCATTGTCTTATATAGATCTTCCATGTTGATTCCCTTTAACGCCGAAATGGGAATTACAGTATGTTGAGGGAAAGCTGTTTTTATTTTTGTCGGAGCAGCAGTAGGTAAATCAATTTTATTTGCTACTATTATTAGTGGTAATTTCCTAGCTTCAATATTTCCTATTACGGTTATATTAACTTGAGTAAATGGATCTTCAGTAGAATCCATGACGACAATTACACCATCCAGATTATCTAACCATCTTATAGCTTCTATTACTCCTTCAGTAGCCTCTTTAGCTCTTCTTTTTGCTTCATCTTCATTTAAACCATATTTCATAAATTCTCTGAAATCTATTTTTGTAGCTAAACCTGGAGTATCTACTATATCAATTAAAAGCGATTTACCATTCGATTCAATTCTTATACCCTCTCGTAATATCGCTTTTCTGGTTTCGTGAGGTATTTCGCTCACAGGACCAATAATATCTCCTACCCAATCCATTAGTATTCTATTAGCCAACGTAGTTTTCCCGGCATTTGGAGGACCGTATATACCGATTCTCATTTTATTTTTTCTTAGAAGTCTCTTTAAAAAAGAGCTAAAACCTGATTTTATACTGAGTACCAAGAATTTTCACCTCTCCTGTGGAAGTAAACTCATAATAAATTGTCTCTAGTTTTATAATTTTACATACTTTTCTAACTTTTATAGATTGTATAAAATTTTTCATAGCTGAATTGTTTATTTTTTCCAAATTTTTAAATAATTACAGTGGCGGTATGCCGCTTACAATTCTTTGTAGAAAGATTGAAAATTGCAAAGCAAAATTAAGATTGTATATTGAAGGTGCGGAGTGATTTTAAGATTTAAATTAAGTAATTCAGTGACTTTAAAACTCAAATAAATAAATTAAAATTTAAAAA
>CAZCHG010000017.1:6508-19743 GCA_964498465.1 uncultured archaeon
AAATTAAGTAATTCAGTGACTTTAAAACTCAAATAAATAAATTAAAATTTAAAAATACAAGCAGACTTTTTTCTTTCGAAGTAGCTTCTGTGAGGATTCAAAATATCTTTTGGAATGTATATGCACGAGGAAAAATGTTTTGAACTGTTTGTTTGAAACAGTGTTACATCCATCTTTTATTAAATAAAAAAGGAAGGTAAGCTGCGAGTTTTGAGTATTTATATTAATGTTTTTCCATCATTCTTGCTAGTATAATACCTAGTTCGTACATTATTACAACCAATGCTAAGATTATCAGTTGACTTAATCCAGTAATATCGAGTGTTATATTAGTAGCTAAAATTAAAACTGCTAAGTATATTAACAATCTTTTTTCTTTCAACCATTTTGAATTTAGAAGTTCTAACTTCACCGCAATGGTTATAAGAGCGGGTATTTGGAAAACTAAACCAAATGCTACAAATATCTTTAATGCATTGTAAAGTGTCTTTTTTATTGATAAATAAGGCTGAGCACCAAAGTACTCAACAGTAGCTAGGCTGTAAAGCTTGGGAATTATAATAAAATATGCAAAACCTACACCCAGTAGAAATAAAGCATAAGAAAAGGGTACAAACATTTTTATGAACCTTTTTTCACGTTTGTATAAACCTGGCCTGGCAAATTTATAAAGCTCATAAACTACGTATGGATAAAGCACCAAAAGTGCTAGAACAAAAGAAAAAACAAGTTGAACTATTATCCACTCCAATGGTGAGTAAACTATAATTTTTAACTCTTTATTAAAGATGTGATTCCAAAAAACTCTGATTAATCGATTGGAAAAAGGAAAAATTATTGCAATACCTATTAAAAATGCTATGAGTATTCTAGTTAGCCTTGTTCTTAGCTCAGCTAAGTGCTCCTGAAGCACCATTTCTCTATCTTCTTCAGGAAGCATTTAAGGTAGAGTTAATCTTTTAACCTTATAGAAATGTTGCTTTGTAAACTTTGACCTTTAAAGCAAGATGCGCAGGAAACTGTAGGGCTAAAAATGCTGACAGCTTTAGACTCTTAAAATCTTTGCTGAAAGATGAAATATCCTCGGTGGTGTCCCGATAAGAGAAAGAAATTAATGAAAGTTCAGCTTACATCTTAAAAAGAGAGGTAAAATAGGATTATTGCGGGCAATTTTGAACATTTACATGAAATTTTATCGCAAAGTTAGTGAAATGGGAAAATTTTACACTTTAGTACAGGTAACTCGCGGAACTATTGCTTGAGACAATATATGGAGATTTAATGTTTTTGAAAGGAAGATAAATTATACTATATATTGTAAAAGACTTGGATAACAATGAAATTGTTTAAAACAAAAAGTTACGTTTTTTGTGAAGCTAACACGAGACGTAGTAGTTATAATCTTTTAGAATTAAATTTTCCAGTAGTTTTTACATTATTATTTGCAAGAAGATAACCATGAAGATTGTAACTAAAATTTGCAGGTTTCTATTGGATTACCAGCAGTATATAGTATGTTAAAGCACCTTTCCTGGGTTTCAAGGAAAAAGTTAACCTTGTTTAACCGAGGTTAGATTAATATTTTAGGCTTTCATTAAATTATCGCTGAAAACGTCCAAGCCAGGGGTGTCCCGTTAAGGGACTTAGGTCTCATCGGATTCGGGGTCACATCTCCTTAACCTCGTTCCCCGTCTCCCTCAGACGGGACATCTTAACCTTAAACTTTTTAACTAAATTCCTAACTGCTACATTATCTCTGTCCATGATTTTCCTACACTTTTCGCATTTTAGCATTCTCTTAACTTTTGTTTCTTTGAGTTTTTCTCCACAATACGGACAAATCTTTGATGTATTCTTAGAATCTATATAAACCACAGATACTCCATGTTTTAATCCTTGCCACTCTATCCAAGATTGCAGTTTTCTGTAAGTAAAGAATGTGAATCTTTCTCTCCAAGGTTTCTTAAGTTTAGCTTGTTCATCTCTTAAACCGTTAAGATCCTCAAGAACTATTGTATTATAACCAAGTTTTTTAGCGAGTTTAACTATTCTTAACGATGTTTGCTTTGCAAAGTTATCATTAATGTTGTGGATTTTTTCCACCATCTTGTTATGGCTTTTCTAATTCCTTTCACGAATCTCCACTGTTTATTGTATTTCATCTGTGCTCTCTCTATGTGGTTCTTTTTGATGTGCATTATCTTTTTCATTGGGGTTTTTATTCTTGCTATTCTTTCAAAGTTACCTATTACAATTTCTTCAAAGTTTAGATCAACCGCTATGCATTTTTCGCTAATAGCTGGTGTCTTAACTCTTTTCTTTACTGTCATTAAGAATACTACTTTATTTTCTTCCATTTTTAATATTGCTTCTCCTTGATACCAATCTAGGTATCTTACAAACCACTCTCTTGGAAATCCTTCTATTTCAATTTCTCCGAAACCATAGATTCTTATCGATATTACGTATCCTTTGTCTTCTATAAGTTTGTAACTATATCCATCAATTCTGACTCTATACGATTTGATTACACATTTTCCATCTTTATTTTCTGGATTATTAATTACTGATCTAGCTATAAATGATGCTTCTCTAAGACATGACAAAGATATTCTAGGTGGTAAGTTAAATTTGTCTTTTACTTGTTCATAAAAGTCTTTATGTATTGGATTTTTCTTTGCTTCCACTTTATTCTCTTTTCTTCTTTCGAAAACTTAAACACACCATATTTTTCTGGATGTTTAAGGATTTCATTAACTACATACCTTAACGCATTCGTATAATTCCTAATTAGACTAATCACTTTAAGGTCAGCTCTAACGGAAATCTTAATTATTCCCGTTAGTACTGCCTCATCCCTCATTGGTATAAAGCCGTTTATCATAAAAGGACTAGAAATTAAAAAATTCGACGATTTATGAACAAAAAGATTATAGAGGTGTCGTAATTTTTAATTTTATGGAAGTTGTGGTTGTTGGTGCTGTTAGAACTGCTGTTGGTAAATTTGGGGGAGCTTTAAAGGACTATGCAGCTTACGACTTGGGAGCTATAGTAATAAAAGGCTTATTGAAGAAACTTGGGTTGAAACCAGTTAGAGATAAATCTGCTGACATTTTTTATCCATCCAGGTTATCTCCTAATATGATAGATCTTGAAAAGAAGTATCATGACTATGATGGCCAAGAAATCGTAATAGACGAAGTAATTATGGGTAATGTTTTACAAGCAGCTCAAGGTCAAAACCCAGCTCGTCAAGCAGCAATATTTGCCGGAATACCAAAAGAAACACCATCATATACGGTAAATAAAGTGTGTGGAAGTGGGTTAAAAGCTATAGCGTTAGGGGCATCGAGCATTATGACTGGAGAGTGCAAAATTGTCATTGCTGGCGGGATGGAAAGTATGAGTAATGCACCTTACGCTTTAACCAGAGCTAGATGGGGTTATAGGATGTTTAACGCTGAATTGGTTGACTTAATGGTGTTTGATGGAATATGGGAAAAATTCTACGGATATCACATGGGAGTTACTGCTGAAAACATTGTTGAACTATATGGTATTAGTAGAGAGGAGCAGGATGAATATGCGTATTACAGCCATATGAAAGCAATAAAGGCTATAGATAAGGGTTTATTCAAAGAGGAGATAATACCTGTCAAAATAAAGGTTGGCAAAAATGAAACTGCTATATTTGACACAGATGAACATCCAAGAAGAGACACAAGCATTGAAAAATTATCTAAGTTGCCTCCTGTGTTTAAAAAAGATGGAACAATTACAGCAGGGAACGCTTGTGGGATAAACGACGGGGCAGCGGCATTATTGCTTACAACACCAGAAATAGCAGATGAATTTGGGTTGAAACCGATGGCCAAAATAGTTGCTTGGTCTAGTGCAGCATTGGATCCAGCATACATGGGATTAGCTCCTGTTATCGCAATTAGAAAAGTATTAAATAAATCAGGTCTCGATTTAGACGATATAGATCTTATTGAAATCAATGAAGCTTTTGCAGCGCAAATTCTCGCAGTAATTAGGGAGCTAGAAATTGATACAAGAAAACTAAATGTGAATGGCAGTGGAATAGCTTTAGGTCATCCTATTGGTTGCACTGGAGCCAGAATAGCAACTACACTTTTGCATGAAATGAAAAGAAGAAACGCTAGATATGGATTAGCTGCACTGTGCATCGGTGGAGGAATGGGAATTGCAATGATTTTTGAAAGATATTAAAGTAGAATCCTAAATTTTTAAAAAGTTTAAAATTTAAATTCACTGAAGTTCTTAAAAAATAAAATGGTAAAGATTGCAGTAACTGGTAGACCGGGAATTGGGAAAACTACATTTTGTTTGAAAGTTTATGAGAGATTAAAACATACTTGTGAAGTGTGTGGTTTTGTTACACTTGAAGTTAGAGAGAAAGGAAAAAGAGTAGGTTTTAAGCTTCTTGATCTAAAAACTGGTAAAAGTGAGTGGTTAGCAAAAGTGGGCAAAGGTCGGATTACTGTTGGAAAATATGTAGTCTTTACTGAGAATCTTGATAAATTTATTAATACATTGCATTGTGAAGGGATTATTATTTTAGATGAAGTAGGGCCTATGGAGTTAAAAAGTAAAAAATTTGTGGATAAAGTTGAGGAATTATTAAAAAGCGACAAATCTATGCTATTTTCAATACATTTCAGAAGTAAACACCCTTTAGTTGAGAAAATAAGAAAAAATTTTGAAGTAATAGTACTAAATGAATCAAATAGAAATCTATTAGTTGATAAAGTTGTTGAAAAACTAATATTAGATCTAAAATGAGGATTATAAGAGAGGGATTGGCAAAAATTTACACTGATGATGTTTTTTATAATCCAAGAATGAAATTCTGTAGAGACTTGGACATCATCCTTTTCTCGGTTATAGATGGAGATGAATATCTGGATGCTTTAGCAGCAACTGGTGTTAGAGGTATTAGAGCAAAATTAGAGGCTGGATTAAATCCAATTTTCAACGATAGGGATGTAAAAGCTGTTGAAATTATAAAGAAAAATCTAAAATTGAATAACATGGAAGCTGAAGTCTACAATAAAGATGCATCAGCTTTGATGTATGAAAAGAAGTTTTTACACATAGACATTGATCCGTTTGGCTCACCATCTCAGTTTATTGATGCAGCTTGTTTCTCATCCAGAAAATATCTGAGCATGACTGCTACTGATACTGCTGCGTTATGTGGAAGCGCTGTTAATGCTGGGTTGAGAAAATACTCAGCTTATGTAGAGAAAATACAGTGTTATCCAGAAGTGGGTGTTAGAGTATTAATTGGAAAAATAGCAAGGGAAGTAACAAAATATAAAAAAGGAATTAATGTACTAGTTTGCTGGACTAAAGAACATTATTATAGAGTCCATGTCGAAGTAAAAAAGGGATCAAGTTACGTGAAAAAAACACTCGATAGAATAGGATATCTGTTCTACTGTAGATCTTGCTATTTTATGAATTGGAAGAACTTGGTAGAAGCTAGTACAAATGACATTAAATGCAGGTGTGGCAAAGGAATGAGGATAATTGGACCTTTATGGATTGGAGAGTTACACACTAAGGATATTGTGAAAACTATGCAGGAAAAAATAAATAAATTTAAATTTGAAAAGGAAACGAAAAAGGAAATAGAAAATCTTCTGGGCAGAATTTACAATGAAATCAATACTCCGTTTTATTACAATTTGCACAAATTAGCTGCTGTAGCGGGAGTTTCTTGTCCATCAATTTCAAGGGTTATTGAAATGTTGGAAAAAGAAGGCTTTAAAGCATCAAGATGCAGATTTGATGGCAATGGAATAAAAACCAATGCAGCTGCTATAGAAATTGTAGATTTAATGAAAAAACACTTTTAAACTTCAATAAGGTTTTTTAATAGGCACCTTTTGCTTTGAATTGACTCTCATACAATTGTGCGACTCTATCAATTGTATCAACCTCATCTATACTTTTGTCATCTCTAAGTCTAATAAATCTAGGAAATCTTAAAGCGTATCCGCTCTCATATTTTGGACTTTTCTGAATTTCTTGGTATGCTACCTCAAATACATATTTTGGCTGAAAAACTATTTTTTTCCCCTCTTCGTATTCAATTATTGGTTTAAATAACTCCGTAAACTCTTCAAGTTGCTCATCGGTGAAACCTGTTGCAACTTTACCAACAGGAACCAGTTTGCCAGTAATAGGATCTTTACATGCCAACTCATAAGAACTGATTAACTTACTTCTCTTTCCTTCTCCCCACTCTCCTCCTATAACTGCCAAATCTAGAGTCTCCATGACTTGCTTAATTTTTAGCCAGTGCTTCCCTCTTTTTCCAGGAATATAAGGAGAACGAGGATTCTTAATCATAACTCCCTCGTGTCCTGCATTCAATGCATCTTTGTAAATAGACTCAACAACTTTTACATCCCTTGTAATAACCTGTTTTGCTATTTTTATTTTATCTGACTCATTTATACATTTTTCAAGCAATTTTCTTCTTTCAATCAAAGGTTTATTTATTACTTCCTCTCCTTTATAGTACAGAATGTCAAAAAAGTGCACTTCTATTGGAATTCTTTCAACCATTTTACTAATTTCATGTTTTCTTCTAAATCTTCTTAGGATATGCTGGAAGGGCATGGGTTTACCATTCTTTACTGCGACAGCCTCACCATCAAGAATTACACCTTCTTCTACATCTCTTTTTATTGCATCTACGAGCTCTGGTAATGCTCTGGTAACATTTTCTAATCTTCTGGAAAAAATGGTAATCTTACCGTTACCCCAGTGCACTTGCACTCTGCTACCATCGTATTTCCACTCAACAGCAACCTCTCCGTGCTCTCTAACAGCTTCACTAGGCCCCTCTGTAACTTGTGCTAACATCATTTTTACTGGAGTGTGTAACTCTATTTTTAACTCTTCAAGACCTTTTTTACCTTGATTTTTAGCAACCACAGCGACTCTTCCATAATCATTTGTAATCATATATGCTCTTTCAACAGTTTCTGCATCAATTCCCCATGCCCTTGCTATGGAGTCTCTTATGATTCCTTCACCCACACCTAACCTCATTTCACCTAGTATTAGTCTTGTAAGGTATCTAGCCTCCAGCGGGGAAGCAGAAACATACAAGTCTGCAAGTAATCTTACTTTTCTTTTTTGGCTACCTTCTCCAACCAGTGAGCTCATTGTATCAAAAACCTCTCTTAGTTTAGCTATAGTTAGCTCTTCTTCAAACAAGGCCAGTTGGGATTTGCTTTTGACAATTTTTTCTGCAGCGAGACCAACATCTCCTGTCTTTTTAACTAGTTCCTCTATTTTTTCTTTTGAGACTCCAGTAGAAATTCTAAGGGCTTCATACACCAATCCTATTCCAACGCCAATTTCTCTTTCATCCCAGGCAGGGTAAATTCTTCCCATTAAGAATAGTATTACGTTGTAAAGGTCATTGTCATCTTCAATACTTTTTATGAATCTGGAAATTCTAGCAGTAAGTTCTAGTGTGGATGAAATTTTTTCTATAATTGAACAAAACTCGGAGAAACGTTTGAACTCTAGCATTATTGACTGTATATGAAAAATAGTCTATAAGTTTTTTGTCTAATTTAAAAGATATTATTTTTTGTAAAAAAATGTAAAAAATTTCAATTAAACAGTTTTAAAAGCACAACCGTTCGGAAAAATATTTTGGAATTATATTATAGAATAATTTTAATCATAAGCTTTTGAGTAAAAAATACGCACTTAAACTTAATGGTTTTAACTTTTGAAGTGAAATTTAAGCCGCAACCTTCGGCTCTTTAAGTAGCTCTATTTTTCTGATTTCAACTCTCCTTAGGGGATAAATTTTTTTCGCACTTTTGTATATTTCTGAGGGTATTTTACCGAGAACACATTCTTGTAGAAACTGTACAAAATTTTCTTTCTTTCCTCTCTCAGTTATTATTTCCCTCATAATCTTTCTTATTGCTTTTTTCTGTGAAGTTTTACATCTCTTCATTGTAAAAGCTACAGCTTTTACTCTAAGAGTGTAATCATCTGTAGTGGTTACATCGATTACATCCTCTATTTTACTGGTTCTTCTTCTAACTAAGCTATTTAGATAATCTCTAGTGAGCTCGAATTTGAAAAACTTTGTATAAGCATTATCGCCAGCTACTTTGTATACTTTAAAGATTAATTTTTTGTACGGATTTTGATTTGAATAATCATTAAGCAACTCCGCTAAAGTAACTTCAACAGTTCTATTTATAACTTTATCAGGATGATCTGCTGGAGTCTCACCAACTTCAGCTAATCCAAAGTATTCTGGAGCAATCAGAGTATACCACTTTTTTGCAGCCCATTTATCTTTAATTCTAGCTCTTCTTTTCGCCATTTTACTTAAGAAAAGCTACTAAGTATTTAAAAATTACGATGGGTTTGTTTTTTAATACAAGGCTTTTTGACAAAAAATATGTTTACGTCAACATTAAACACTGTGTTTGTAATGGTTAAAGTTTTGGTAGTTGGAGCAGGACCGGCAGGAACTTTATCTGCGATTAATTTAGCGGAAAAAGCGGAGATTACCTTAATTGATCAAAAGAAGCATGTAGGTTTTCCTACGCAGTGTGCTGGTTTAATCAGCAGTGACTGCTATTTTAGGTTAAAAAAGTACGGTGTAAAAAAGTCAAAGATAAAAAAAATAAGAGGAGCATTGTTTTTTTCACCGAATGGTCAGTATGTTGAAGCTGAAGGTAAATGCTCAGGAGTTTTGATTGAAAGAAAAATATTTGATCAGGAACTATTAATACGTGCTAGTGACTACGTAAAAGTTGAAATTAATACAAAATTTTTAGGAATAGATGGAAATAGAGTTATTCTAAGGAAAAATACGATTGAAAAAGCAGCATTTGATTATATAATTGGTTGCGATGGGGTAAATTCAATTGTAGCTAAATGTTTTGGATTCAAAAGACCAGAAATACTGTATGCTGTGCAAGCTGAGCTTAAATTTGAAGCTATGTATGATGATATGGTTGAAATTTACTTTGGAAAGAAATACTCAGATTGTTTCTTTAGTTATGCAATACCTGTCGATGAATTCGCAAAAATTGGAGTAATATCGAAATCTAATGTTTTAGAGCGGTTTAAGAAATTAATAAACACTCATCCATCGATAACTAAGAGGATAAATTACTGTAAAGTTGTTGAATTAAACGTTGGGAGTATACCTATAGGTTTAATAAATTTTGTAAAGGATAATGTGACATTAGTTGGAGATTCTGCTGGCATGGTTAAACCATATACTGGGGGAGGAATATATTACCATTTAGTGGCCGCGGAAAAACTTGGACAAAATTTTCCAAATTTAAGTAAATATAGGCTGGAATATTTAAGGGAATTGGGTAGAGAATACAAAATTGGTATGATTATATACAAACTTTACTCAATTCTGGATGATGAGGATTATAATATGTTGGTTAGGAAAATTAAAAAATATGATTTATCGGAACTTCATATGGATAGACCTAGCACATTATTAAAAAATCCAAAACTTTTTGCAGGATTGCTGAACTTAAAAATTTTAACAAAACTCTTTAAATCAATCATGGGCTCTAAATTTCTAAATAAATATACCTCTTTCCCTCAATTTATTTATTAAAAGACTTAAAGCTTCAATTTCTCTTTTTCCACCGCATTTTTCTATAATTTCCTTATACTCCTTTATTTTACGTAAAAAAATGTGGTTACGAAGTTGAATGTACTTTGTTGCGTAAACTAAGCACTCAATCAAGGCATTAAATCCTCTATTTATCGCACTAATGCTTTTTCTAATTATCTGACCATCAACTAGAATTAGATAGGCTATATTACCCTCAAGATTTGTTACATCGAATTTACACCAAGCCAGGGCAGATTTTAATATAGGGGGATCCAAACTTGTGTATAGTTTTTCATCTGGGTCATCAAAGGATGTTATTACAAAAATAATTGGATCATAAATTATGTTTACCCATAATGGACTTCCATTTTTTATGTTTTCAAAGGTGTGTCCTCCAAATAACCTTAATTTAGCTTCACGGGAATTCTCATCGTCAACTATTATTCCTAGTGGTGCAGCATTGATCCATTTATTTTTTGTTATACCTATAACCTCATTTATACCATCTCTTAAGCCAAAATCAACTAGTCTCAAAATTTTAGACCCTCCATTACGGCTAAAAATATTGAAGAGGAAACTATATCAGCTATGGTTCCAGGATTGGCTCCAATATTAATTAGCTCCTGATCTAACTCTGTCAAAGTTGAAGTTACTCCTCTTTCGTACTCAGTTAGTGCTTTTTTTACCCTTTTCTGCACATCTTTAGCAAAATCATATCCGAACTTCGATATTAGTAAAGGGTCAGTGTATTTGGATAACAATGTATGATATGTAAGCACTATTGCTTCATTGAGATCCTCTTTTTCCACGAAAAAGTCTAAAATTAGATCTTTTCCCTCAAGACTAATCTTGTATCCACTGGTTAACTCTTTTGCAATTAAATTGTGACTTGGAGCTAGAAGCATCCATTTATATAAGTTTATTTTACTTTCAAGTATCAATCTTTCAATGTTTTCAGACTCTAAACTAAACTCTTTACACTCTAAAACCCTTGGATTAACCAGTTTGAATGCTTTTAAGAAATATATTGAATCTATATAACTTGATTTTTTGATTAATTCAGTTGCTTTGTTGGCAATTGCATTGGTATCTTTTTCTTTCCAACTTAGTATGAGAGGTATCAGTAGCACGAATGAACCAAAATGTGTATTCCCATGAAAACCCCAATCAATGCTTTTTTTCACAGCATCATAAATGTATTTGCCAATACTTCCACCTTTTGATGCAGCTTTCTTGAAAATTGGATAAACAGAAACTGATGACAAAATAAAATGTTCATATCTTATGTCATGATATTGATGCAACCTATCTACATTACCAGACTTTGGATTTGCTGAAACCTCTAGTAAAAGCGAAAGCACAGCTGCTGTAGCTACATCATCAGCGGAGTTCACTCTCATTCAGTATCATTTAACAATTTAACTAAAATTAATTTTAAGAATTATTTTAAAGTTAAACATGACTAATATAATTTTATAAAATATATTAAATTCTAACTATTTAATAATATTAATAATAATATTTTGGAAATTGTACTGCTAAAAAATTTGTTGTAACTTTTTAGTTTTCTTAGAAAAATTCAAGATCAATAAGTTTTTTGAAGCTCTCTAATGTTTTTGGAAGATTTGTGATCGGGGATTTTTTTATAAACAAATTATTATTGGTGATTAAAACACCATATTTTTAGGTGAAAATACCAATGAAAATATCTATCTTTGGAAGTAGCAAAGAAAAATCAGATGTTTAGCAATTGTTTAAAGAAATCTTACAATTTAGTGAGGTGCAAGAAATGGAAGAAGCTGAACCTTTGATAAAACTTCCAGATGGTAGGGTTGTTACTGGTAAAAAATTATCCTTTAAGACAATAAAAGAAGAATGGAACGAGTATGAATTGGAAGATGGCTCCAAACTTTATGTAAAATTAGTTTTGATAGATGTAATAAGAAGAGATCAATTCAATGAAATAGGAGAACCAGTTTATCAGATTTTATCTCAAAATGCTGTTAAAGTGAAAGTTTCTAAGAAGGCAGTGGAGGAAGTGAAAAATAGATTAAAGAAAAGCAAACATATGCCAGAAGTATCTTGAAATCCTTAAAATGCAATCGTAAATGCTTTAACGCAAAGGACTTATGTCTCATTGAATAATAGGCAGAAGTCATTGTGTTTAATTCTCTAAACGTTTTAGGTCTTTTCGTCATTTGCAAAATTCTCGAGAAAAAAAGAATTGCAGGTGGTAACTAGATTAAAAAAATACCGTATTAAATGATAGAATAATGGATAAATAGGGTTCAGCGGATGCAGTCATAGATAGAGTATATCCGCTTTGAGACACATCATCTCCGAAGGATAAAGCCTTTAGAAGCTCACCTCTATTTGGGTGATCCCAAAACCTCACATCCTAAGGTTTTAGGCAAGCTATAACATTCTCCATCTTGGGCAAATCTGCATTTACACTTCATGAACCTGCCTTTATAGGCAGCTAGGCTGCCTAAGCAGAAAAGGCAGGTTTTTGATAAATTTGCGGGATTAATGTGTTTAACAGGCAAGCTGAACAACTTAAACAGCATTGATTGAAAAATTTCACAGTTCTATTTTGATAATTTGCGGTTTACTTTGCCATTGTTGAGAATTCTGTCTTTAACGTTCCCCAAATCTTCTAAAATTGCACCATTTTTAGTAAAAATGAGTTCCTTTGTAATTGTAGTAGTTATTTTGTGTATTAAATCTCTTGCACGATTTTTTTCTCCCTTAGAATACTTCTGCATCAGCTTTTTGGCCGTTTTTGGCCTTGCCTTGCTAAGTTTTTGAATTTTTTCTTTTTCCTCGTAAACCCTGTGAATGTTGTATGACTCTTTTAAATCGAATCTTGCTATCCTTTCGCTGATTAATCCTGTGATATTAGTTAAGTTCACGTCGAAGGATTGCATAATCCTTTGGCTTCGTCAGCTTAATCTTGTTTTTGAAAGTTACAATCAGTTTGTTTTCCTACAGAATCAATCCACCGGTAGAATTGCAATCTTTTAGCAGATAATCGAACTTTGCTAAGTCAATTTCGAGATATCTTTTTCTTGACTCAATTGTAATCTTAATCTTACCTTTCGCAATTCTAAACAAAGTAGTTTTAACGTAAACAGTCTTTTTGGTTATTTCTAGCTTATATTTGGCTTTTTCCTTGTTATATAACTGAATCCAACCCTTGATTAACTCTATAACCGAATTTATGGCAGAATCTACGTAATGCTTAGCGAATTTCCAATTTCTCAATAATTTATCTCTTAATTCTTTTCTATCTTTTTTTGTTAAGCTTTAAATGAACCTTTCCACTCTTAAAATATTTTATGCTTGAATATTTTATTTAACACTGTCTTTTTCAACTTAAAGTATTTCAATCAAATCTTTCGGTTGCAATCAAGGAACACTGTAAGCTTTTATCGCTTCCACAATAGCATTTAAACGCAAAAGCTTGTAAACTTTTCTGTGTAATAGAGCTTATGGGTTGATGAGTTCAACGTTGCGATAAGAAGACATTGGAAAGCTGTTCAGGATGAAAGTTGTTGAAGTTAAGGGGAACAAG
>CAZCHG010000018.1:0-19648 GCA_964498465.1 uncultured archaeon
TGAGGGTATGCACAAACTTCCCTGCTAAGAATTCTTGCCCTTTAGGGCAGGGAGAAAGTCAAATGTGAATTTGATTTTAATTTTTGTGCACATTTATTTGAGTATCGGTCCAACATCTTCTACACCTTGTCTTTGCCCAGTACCTGCTAGTCTTTGCAGTTTCTGTGGGTTTAGAAGCAAATCAACTGCATTTCTTACATGTTCTCTTATTCTATTTTCTGTTATTTTCAGCAGTTCTCTTTCATCTTCAGCTTCATCCATGTGTACAAACACCTCAATTATGTGTTTATTTGTTAGCAGTTGGGCTATGATTAAACCTAATGATGCAACCAGTGCACACTGTTTATCAATTGGTGTTCTCTCAACCATACCCATTGCTAAAACAATTTCGCAACCTCTTTCCTCTATAAGCTTTTTTGCAGCAACTGGTAAATCTTTTATGCCAGGAACAGTATATCTCTCATAAGGTACTGAGGATATCTTTTTTAGTTCATCAATGGCTATTTTTCCCATATCTACTCTTGCAAAAGTCGTATCGGCTATACCAATTTTTAACATCATTACACTGAATTTTATAATAAGAATATCAAGGCTTTTATCCCACCAAATTAATTTTTAATAGAATTAATAGAATTCTCCAAATAAAAAGTAAAATTTTAGCTGAGTGAAAATTAATTAGCTTAGTAAAATTGAAATTTTAATGCAATTTTTTTAGCTTGATAGATCCTGCTTACTGGCCAGTGTTTGCTGTTATGTTCGTTTTTGGTAAATTATCATTTTATTAAATACGGAAAATGTAATTAATACTTCTCTAGAATGTTTAACGCAACATCTATAGCTGGATTTATTAATCCCCTTCTTAAAAGAACACTCTCTATTGCTGTTAGTGTACTAATTACGTGGTACTTCTTTATATTACCCATTGTACCAATTCTAAAGATTTTTCCTTTTAAAATACTTTGTCCTCCAGCTATAATTATACCATATTCTTTTTTTAAAGTCTCTCTGAGCTCTTTATCAGTAATTCCATTGGGAATATTTATAGCAGTAACCGTATTTGAATACTTGCTGAACTCATTTAATTTTGGAAAAAGTTTAAGACCTGCGGCTTTTGCCCACTCTCTTACAGCTTTTGAGAATATTCTATGTCTTTTTATTCTGTTTTCTAGTCCTTCTTCTTCTATAATTCTAAGTGCCTCCTTTAATGCAAAGAATAGAGGCAAAGCTGGTGTATAAGGCGTCTGATAGACTTCCATTTTTTTCTTATACAACTTCAAATCCAGATAGTAAGGTGTCTTGTCGTTGTAAAATTCCCATGCTCTATCGTTTACTGCTACTGCTGCTAAACCTGGAGGAGCTCCTATGCACTTTTGGCTTCCCACTATAGCAACATCCACGCCCCATTTATCCATTTGGACTTCATCTCCTCCAGCAGATGTTATAGCATCCATTATAACCAATGCATCAAACTTTCTAGCTATTTTGCAGATTTCACTCGCTGGATTTAGTATACCAGTTGATGTTTCGTTATGAACAAAAGCCACAGCATCACATCCATTTTCAAAAGCTTCTTTTATTTTTTCAAGATCAATAGAGGTGCCCCATTCAAATTTCATATGTTCGACTTTAGCATATTTCTTTGCAATTTCAAAGAATCTATTACCGAATTTTCCATTCTCTATACATAATATTTTATTTATACCAGAAAAACTAGCTATAGCAGCTTCCATTCCAGAAGTTCCAGATCCAGAAATTATGTATACATCTCCTTTTGTTCCAAATATTTTTCTTAGCACATCAACACAGTATCTCATTAACTCGGAGAATTCTTCTCCTCTATGATGTATCATTTGTCTACTCATTGCATTTATTATCCTTTGATCCAGATATACTGGCCCTGGAATCATTAATAGCTCCATGAGTTTTTCCACCCCGCTTGCATTTAACCGTTGCGAACTCTATTTGCTTTAAAAATTTAAGAATTACTACTTATTACAAACTTTTTCTAAATAGTCAATTGTTGAGGAATTCCCAAATCGTTACTTTAATTTTTGTATCACTTAATTTGCTTGAATAGACTATAAGCCTAATTCATCTTTAACCTTTAGCATACCTCTTAAAGCAATCTCAAAGAAATTCTCTAGACTAATTCCTATATTTTCAATTTGCTTAATTCTATTTCTATCGCATCCTGCAGCAAAGCTTTTTTCTTTAAATTTCTTTTTTATGGTTTTAACAGTTACATTACTAAGATTTTTGCCTTTGACTAGTGCGCATGCAACGATAAGTCCTGATATACTATCTGCTGCTTGTAAAGCAAACTCTATTGGTTTTGAGTATGTATCTCCGAAAATAGTGTGATTATGAGTTTTTACCACTTCGCAGATCTCATCATCTAGACCTTTTTGTTTTAATATCTCTGCACCAACAATTCCGTGTTTACTCATGTCTCCCTCTACTACCTCGTAATCTATGTCATGTAATAGGCCAACAATTTCCCACTTTTTCTCGTCTTCTCCTATAACTCTGGCTATTTCCTTCATTATAGCTGCAGTGGCAATGCAATGTTTTACTAAGTTCTCATTTTTTATATATTCCTTCAGCAATCTCAAAGCCTCTTCTCTTTCCATTGGTCTCGCCCTCTTATCTATTTTGTTAAATCTCTAGAGAATATCTTTAACAAGTGTTTATAAGAAAACTTAAAAATTACTTTAAATATTCAGTTATTATTTATATATTAAAATAAAATATAATTATATGAAAATAATTTAGTAAAGATTTTTAAATTTTCATTCATAAAAACCTTAGATGGAGTTAAAATGGAAAATTTGGTTTGAAAAAAATGGTAAACCCGTAATTGGGAAAGGTGGTGCTAAAATTCTTGAAAGTATAGACAAAGAAGGCTCTATTGCTAGAGCCGCAAAAAAGCTTGGCATGTCTTATAGGTTTGTTTGGAATTATATAAATAGATTGGAAAATGTTCTGGGTGAAAAGGTTATAATTAGAGAAAGAGGCGGAAAATTTGGAGGAGGTTCAAGATTAACTAAATTAGGTAAAGATTTACTAGAAAAATATAAAAGAGTTGAAAAAAAATTAGAAGAATCTAAATCAAGTATAATAGTCAAAGGTAAAATTAAAAGAATTAATGATGAAATAGAAATAATTATTCCATCAAGGAGCATCCCATCAGTAAATTTAAAGGAGGGTGATGAAATAGAAGTAAGTCTATTCATATTCTAGCATAGAATTTTCGCAGAGTTTTAAATCTTAAATCTTCTAAACATTGTTATAAAACTCAAGGTCTCTAAAACCTCTAAAAAATATAAACATAGGCTGACAAAAAAATCTTAGTTAAAAAGTTCAGCATAAGATTCAATTGATAGGCAAAAATAATTTTAAATAAATGTTTAAAATGTTTAGACAACCTATAAAATTTTCATTACTTACAAATATGCTTATTATCGATTATATTTGCTTTTTAGTGAGTTTTTATATGCATTTGGAAAACTCAAATTTTATATATTGCAATTAAAATGCACAAAAATTATAACATGTAAATCTGGGATTAACAGTAAGCATCTACCTTAAATTAGGTAATATGCTGATATTAAAAGTTACATTACCCAAAATATCTGAAAATATATGTTTGATTGAAATTTTTGAGCTGCTTAAAGCTACAAGCTAATAAAATAAAGACAATGGAATTTAAATTCCAAAAATTAGGGCTTTAAACTTTTGAAAATAATTTAACAGAAATTATAAAAGCTAAAGCCGCCGCCGGGATTTGAACCCGGGACCTGGTGATTACAAGTCACCCGCTCTACCAGGCTGAGCCACGGCGGCAGAAGTAAAAATGTTCCCGGTAAGTAAACACCGCCTATCATCAACTGCATACGCAAACTTCAAGGCGGCTGACCTTTTTACCGGGTGTACCATGTCGGGGTTGCCCTGGGGTCATAGACAGGGGCATTTTGCCCCCACTCACCAAGGGACCTATCGACATGGCCTTTAAATTTTGTAGCCCCACGCTTGACGGAACACTTCATTGAACGTGTTACAAACACTCTCGGTGTTCCTCCCCGTATGGGGCCCTATAAGTAGGTAAAGTTTTTGATTATTAAAAGTTATCTCTTCTTACCAAGCTCGAATTCATCATGTAAAATTTTAATAGCTTTTTTGCCTTCATCCTTTGCTACAGCAAATGAGATGTTATATTCTGAGCAACTTTGACTGATCATGATAACGTTTATTTTATTTCGGCCTAATGCGGAGAATATCTTACCAGCTACCCCTGGAGTTCCAGCCATTCCAGCACCAACTGCGCTAACAATTGCAACGTTATCTATTCTATCAATTTTTAAAGTTCCATTACCTATACCCTTTAAAGCATTAACAGCTTTATCAGCATCCTCTTTATTAACAACAATTGATAAATTAAGCTCGGATGAACTTTGACTGACCATTATTACATTTACATTATTATCAGCCAATCTTTTAAAGACTTCACGCATTATTTCAGCAAAATCAAATCCTGCACCACTTACATTTATTATTGTGGCATCTTCTATCAAACTTAAAGCCTTGACAATATCTGTACTGGATTTAGTTGAATCTACTATAACTGTTCCAGGAGAATCTGGGTTAAATGTGTTTTTTATTCTAACAGATATTTTTTTACTTAATACTGGTTCTAAAGCTCTAGGATGTAATACTTTTGCGCCAAAATAGGATAATTCCATTGCTTCTTGATAGGATAACTCTGGAATTAGCCTAGCATTCGGCACAATTTTTGGATCAGTTGTCATTATACCATCTACTTCCTTCCATAGCCAAACTTCATCTGCATCAATTGCAGCAGCTATTAGCGTTGCAGTTAAATCACTCCCCCCTCTTCCTAATGTAGTAATTTCTCCATCTCGAGTCCTACCAATGAAACCAGTCACAACAGGTATCATTTTCTTTATTGTAAGTAATGGATTTAGTCTACTTCTTATTATATCGTAAACTTCTGGCAAAGGCTTAGCTCTACCGAAATTCTTGTCAGTAATAATACCAGCCTCTCCACCAGAAAGTGCAACAGAATCAACTCCAACACTTAATAAAGCAGATGAGAATAGCGGGGCTGATAGCATTTCTCCAAATGATAAAATGTAGTCTAAGCTTCTTTTTGTTAGCTCACCGAGATAGCTTATGCCCAGTAGCACTTTTTCCAATTCGTCAAGAAGTTTATCTAATGTAAAAATAACTTTTGACCTAAACTCCTCACTTATAAACTCGGTAACTTCATAATGCTTTTTTGCCAACTCAGCAATGAACATTTTTATGAATCCAGGGGATTTTTCTGAATAACATTTCTTAGCTGCTTCAAGCAGACTATCAGTAACACCAGCCATTGCAGATACGACTACTACAATCTCATGATCCTTCCAATATTTTTTAACCAGATTTGCACAATGTAGAAAGTTTTTACCATCTTTTAAACTAGTACCGCCGAATTTCATCACAATTCTCATTAACCTGCCAGTATTCAATTGCTGAATTTAAAGTTTTATCTTGTAGAACACTTTAGGAATTTAGAAGAAATATCTCAATCTTTTTCACTAAATTACAGTAAAGTTTCTCATTCCCTAATTACATTAATCCCATAATAGATAGCGTAAAATATTTGTACAGTTTAATTTGATCTAATTTTTTATTTATAATTAAAAATAAAATTAGTTAATTAAAATTTTACACTCTTAGTATTATCTGAAAATCCTAAGCAAACCTGTGGAGTAGAAACGTATAATGTTGCATTCGTAACATATGATAACTTTTGTTAGCGGTCGAAACTCTTATAAAGGAGGGAGTTTAATGCTAAATTAGCTCCGCTCGGGATGTGGGATGGGTGGTAAGAGAAAGGGTAAGCCCGAAAGGGCGAAGCTACGGTAAGATAGATGTGGGGAGTTCCGTTCCCTCCGAAAGCCCGTCGATGAGCTGAGACGGGAAGGCTCTCCGCTACGCATGCATCAAAAGTTATGAAAATAGCGGAGAGCCAGAACGGTTTTTATCTTGCAATTTTAAGCATGTTAATTCTATAAGAGATGCATGTCATATTTGTAAAAGACTGCCATCTGATGCAAATAATGTTAAAAAAGGGATTCCCAAAAAATTTAAATTATTGATTTTTGATCTAAACTTTATATAATGTTTTGTTAAGTTATTTTTAGAAGAGGTGATATTAAAATGGCAAAAAGACCAGCAAGGATGTTTAGAAGACTTGAAAGACCTTATACAAGAAAGGAGTATATAGATAGTATTCCAGCTCTCAAGCTTAGACAATTTGAAATGGGAAATAAAAAGGGAGATTTTCCAGTAAAGTTAACTTTAGTAGCTGAAGAAGCAGTACAAATCAGAGATTGTGCTCTTGAAGCTGCTAGAGTGGCTGCGAATAAGTATATAGCCAGTAAAGTTGGAAGTAGTAACTTTTTCCTAAAAATAAGAATTTATCCGCATCATATACTAAGAGAGCATAAGATGGCTGTAGGTGCTGGAGCTGATAGAATTTCTCAAGGAATGAGAAAAGCTTTTGGTAAACCTGTAGGTTTAGCAGCGCAGGTAAAACCAGGAACAAAAATTATGTCAATTTGGGTTAAGCCAGAGGGATTTGAAGCCGCAAAAACGGCATTAAAAAGAGCAAGTCAGAAATTACCAACTCCTACAAGAATTATTGTTGAAGAAGGTGCTGAGCTACTAAAAGGAAAAATTTAGATATACTTGAAAACGTCAGAAAACTGTTCAAACAAAATGTATGTAATCGTTTTTAATTACTTCTTAAAACTTCAGAGATATTAGACTTTTTCAACACTTGTTTTACTTCTCACATACACGTTTTTGATTTTCAGCATACTTTTTATATCTTTAGCTATGCTGACTAACTCTTGATGGCTAATTATCCTTTTTTTGGTAAAACTTTTATCTATAAGTGAGTTAAATGGATAAAACTGCTGTAGAACGAAAAAGAAGTCTGTTCTATCTAAAATTTGTATAACTTTGCTTAAACCATTAATTACATCCTCCTTTGAGATTAGTTCAGGAACAAAAGTCGTTCTTATTTCTACAAAATCTAATTTCTTAATTATCCTTAAAGTATTAGTAATTCTTCTAACAATGTCTCCGTTTTTTATACCAATAGCTTTTGAGTATTTTTCAGGAATTAAATCGGATTTTATGTCAGTTGCGTAGTGATCTATTAAGTTTTTATCAACTAGCTGACCTATAACATCTGGGTTGCTCGAATTTGTATCAAGACTTGTTTTTAAACCAATTTTTTTTACCTCCTTGAATAACTCCAGTAGCCCTTTTGCTTGTAAAGTAGGCTCTCCACCAGTAGCTTGTACATATTCAATGGCATAGGCGTTCTCTTTTATTTTTTCTATTATATCGGATATTTTTACCCATTTTCCTTCTCCTAGCACTAAAGGTTCCGCATGGCACCATGGACATCTAAAATTGCAGCCAGAAAACCAAATAACAAATGCTGGAGATTCTATAACGTCCACAAGACTAGTTTCAACGAAATCCCAAATCTTTACCAACATAAGTTAAAAAGTATCTTGAATTTATTTGCTTAAAACTATATCTGAAATTACTCTCACTTTAACGGAATATCTTGCATCTTTAGGACAAACACTTCACAATCTCAGCAAAGTTTTAAAACATAAATCTGAAACCTTTAATGTGAAGTAAACAAGCTACCAAAATAAAGATGCCAATTTTTAAATGTGAAATCATAAATGAAAATCTTGAAATAAAAAAGGGAATTTTGTATATTAACAGAGAAATATACTTTGAAGAAAAAGAAATCGACGCAGAATACATAGCAACTCCTACTTTTTTTAATGCACACACACATTTAGCTGATTCTGTAGTTTTGGATATACCTTATATGAACTTAAATGATACAGTCTCTAAAAATGGTGTTAAGTTTAGATATTTAGATATTTTTAAGAATAAAATAAGAGACTCAATTAGTTTTACCTTGAAAGAAGATGTATTTGCGTCAGGAACAACTCTTGTGCTTGATTTCAGAGAAGGTGGGTTAAAAGGAGCTAGAGATTTCTTTGAGGCTGATAAACTAAAAATTGGGAGAATCCTAGCTAGACCATTATCAATTCATGAGGCTGAAATTATGGTTAAAAAAGATTGGATTTTTGGTTTTGGATTCAGCAGTACAAGAGATTATCCTTTCTCGTTTTTGGAAGATGTTAGGGATTTGGCCAGGAAAAATAGAAAAATTTTTGCAATTCACGCTGGAGAAAAGGATTCAAAGGATGTTGAATCTGCTTTATCATTGGAACCCGATTTACTTATACACATGAATAGAGCTAGTAAGATTTTTATAAAAAAAGCAATGGATGCAGGAATACCTATAGTTTCGTGTCCTAGATCTAATGCTTTTTTTGGCTTATTAAATATAAGCAATTATAAGTTACTTTCGGAATATGATAAATGGTTGATAGGAACTGATAATGCAATGATTTGCACACCCTCTATACTTGATGAAATTAAATTTACATCTTATATTGTTAGAGAAGATCGCTCTGTTCTTAGTGCGGTAATAAGAGGCTTTAAAATGTTTAATCTTGAGGGAAATGTTGGGATTATTTTATTTTCTAAACATAGGTTTAAAAGATCCTTAAATGTACTATCAACCGTTGTTAGAAGGTGTGATAGAAAAGATATTGTAAAAATTGTAGTTAACAGGGAGTGTCAGAAAATAATCTATGATCTTTAATCCAAAAATAGTCAACTATTTATATAAAATTTAACAAATTTTTAATAAAATATTGTCATCAAACTATAAATACTGATACTTTATACTCAAAACATTAAGTGCAAATTTCTTAATTAATTGGAGGACAGATTTTATCAGTATGAATGTTAAACTTCTTAGATATACTGAGAATGGTGTAGAACTTGTTGCTAGATCGGCTAGAGTTTCTGGGGTTCCAGAAAACCTAAGTGACGAAGAAATTATAAAAATGATCGTTGAAAATGATTATACTAGTGCATTAGAGCATATTTCATTTACATTTGACATTTCTGGAATTAGTATAGCTCTTAGTCGAGAACTTTTAGAACATCGAATTGCAAGTCATACTGCACGGTCTACGAGATATAATATTGAAAAAAACTTCAACTATGTGATCCCAAGTATCATTAAAAATGATGAGGAACTTCTATCAATGTTTAGGAATGCAATGGAAGTTGCTAGAGAAATGTATGCCAAAATATATGATAGAATGATTGAAAAAGGCTATAAAAAGAGCGAGGCTAGGGAGGTAGCTAGATACGTTTTACCAATGGCAGCACATACACATTACATCTGGACTATAAACGCAAGAAGTCTAATTAATTTCTTAGGATTACGTTTATGCAAAAGAGCCTCTCCTGAAATACGTGAACTTGCGCAGAAAATCTATGATATTGTTGTAAAAATATATCCAGAAATATTTGAAAACATAGGCTGTAGAGGTTATACAATAGGCTTATGTCCAGAAAATGAAGCTAGACCAAGTGATTGCCCATTTATAGATAAAATACCAGTGAAGAAGGATATAAAGAGAAAATGGATGAAAAAATTGAAACAAAAAGGAGAGAAAAAGCAAAAATCGGATTAAATTTAAAAATTTACGATTTAAAACAGTTCGTATTTTTTAATTATAAATAATTAAGAAATCGACAACAGTCGTGGCAAACTTTATATGCATTTCACTAAGCTAGCATTTTCATGATAAAACATTACAAATCTGGTGAGTAAGTATGGCTGTTGAGGGAAGACAGGAAGACATATATAAAGAATTTAAGCAGTACATAATCCCTCCGGACTGGAAAGACAAAGTTTGGGACATAGAGGATTTCAAAAAATTCCACGAAAATACAACGAAAGACTTAGAGTCTATTAAAAAATGGTGGGAAGAGTGGGCAAACAAACTACCTTGGTTTAAGAAGTGGGATAAGGTTCTTGATGACAGCAATCCTCCGTTCTACAGATGGTTTGTTGGTGCTCAAACAAACTTAAGTTATCTTTGCCTTGACTGGCAAATAGAGCAAGGGAGAAAGAACAAATTGGCTTTAATATGGGAAGGAGAACCAGTTGATGAAAGAGGAAATCCAACTCAAGTTAGAAAATTTACATACTATGACTTGTACAGAGAAGTAAATAGAGTTGCTTATGCTTTAAAAACGAAATTAAATGTAAAAAAACAAGAAATTCTAACTTTCTATCTACCAATGATCCCAGAGTTACCAATATACATGCTTGCTGTACAAAGAATTGGTGCTGCGCATAGTGTGGTTTATAGTGGATTTAGTGCTTTAGCTTTAGCAGAGAGAGCTTATGATGCTGGTTCTAGAATAATTGTAACCGCAGATGGGCTTTATAGAAGAGGTAAAATAATAAAATTAAAGGAAGTTGTTGACGAAGCAATAAAAATACTTGAAGAAAGAGGACAAAAAATTGAAAAAGTAATTGTGGTTAGGAGAACTCCAAGGGAAGATGTTCCCTGGACCCCTGAAAGAGATGAATGGCATCATGATTTCATAGCAGGAATTTCACCAAACGTTAAAGTGGAACCTGAGAAAATGGAAGCTACAAACACTTCGTATGTCCTTTACACTTCAGGTACTACTGGAAAACCAAAAGGAGCTCAGCACAGCATTGCAGGTTATGCAGTTGGACTTTATGCAACGATGAAAATGATATTTGACATTAGAGATGATGACATATACTGGTGCACAGCAGACATCGGTTGGGTTACTGGACACTCGTACATAGTTTACGGACCTTTAATGACTGGTACTGTTACAGTAATGTACGAAGGTGCACCAGATTATCCAGAACCAGATAGATGGTGGTCTATAATAGAAAGATATGGAGTTACAGTCTTCTACACAACACCTACTGCAATTAGAATGCTTATGAAATATCCTATAGATTATATCAAAAAGCATGACCTATCTACATTGAGAATAGTTCACTCTGTTGGAGAACCAATCAATCCAGAGGCATTCAAGTGGTATTTCAAGAATATATGTAATGAGAACTGTGTTGCATCAAGTACATGGTGGATGACAGAAACAGGTCAGATGCTTACAGGACACTTCCCAGGATTAGGTAAAATCTTCCCATTGAAACCTGGTACTAATGGATTTCCATTACCAGGAGTAAAAATGGAAATTGTTGATGAGGATGGAAATCCATGTCCACCAGGAGTTAGAGGATATCTAGTGATTACCACACCTTGGCCAGGAATGTTAATGACTCTCTTTAAAGATCCTAAAAGATTTATTGATGTTTACTGGTCAAAATTCCCAGGTAAGATGTACTACTACACTGGAGATTATGCTGTAAAGGATCAAGATGGTTACATCTGGGTGCTTGGTAGAGCAGATGATGTTCTAAAAGTTGCAGGACATAGAATAGGTACTGCAGAAGTTGAATCAGCAATGGTTACACATCCAGCAGTAGCTGAGGCAGCTTGCGTTGGTAAACCTCACCCAATAAAGGGAGAAATACCTTACATCTTTACAGTATTGAAAGAAGGGTACAAACCTGATGAAAACTTAGCTAATGAGTTAAAAATGCACTTAAGAAAGACGATTGGACCTGTTGTAGCATCAGATGCAAGAATACTGTTTGTTGATATGGTTCCAAAGACTAGAAGTGGTAAGATTATGAGAAGATTATTAAAAGCTGTAATTACAGGATCTTCATTGGGAGATATTACAACCTTGGAAGACGAGACTGCTGTGGAGGAAGCTAAAAAGGCATACGAATATTTGAGGCAACAAATTGGCGAGGAAACTTAATTTCTTGCTTCAGAAAGCTTAAAAACTTTTTAATTTCTCCCAATTTTTATTTATTATTTTGAATTTATTTTTTCAATTTCTTCTTTCCTAGTTGGAAGCTAATTTTGCGCAATGAATATAAAGTTTTTTAAGCTTGTTTTCCATAAATGAATAGAATTATTTACACAATAGGTTACAGTGGTAGAGAAATATCAAAATTATTAGATCTTCTAAAATTTCTTAAGATTAAAGTGCTAGTTGACGTTAGAAGATTTCCAAAAAGTAAGTATAGGGGTTATAATAGGGAAGAGCTGGAGAATATACTCCCAAAAAACGGTATAGACTACATATATCTCGGAGATTTACTGGGAGGATTCCGAAGGGAAGGGTATGAAAAATTCATGAATTCAGAGGATTTCAAAATTGGAGTTAAAAAATTAGCGAAAATTGCAGAAGAAAAAAGAACTGTGATAATGTGTAGAGAAAGAAATCCAAGATGGTGTCATAGAAGATTTATATCAAAAGCCCTAGAGCAAATGGGATTTCAAGTAATACACATTAAGTAATTACTTAAAGAAAAAATAGAAACTGCTGTGAAACTAAATCATTACTAAAGCTGAGTTATGTTAATTTTTTTACTTACTTAGAATTTTATTTTAATCGTTTGATGTTTTAATAGACAGAAACTTTTGTTGTTAGATTTTAAAAATTACTGATAAATAACTTAGGTAAATTAAAAAATTCTAGTTACAACAATTTTGAAAAATACTCGTAAATTTTTGTCAATTAAGATTTGGCTGAATTTATTGATAAAAAATATCTGCTTGTATTTTAAAATGGACTTTTTTAGAAGTAATTTAAAGCAAACTGATTAATTTTGAATACTATTTTAAACAAGGATTTACTGCAAAAGATAAGTAAAATTAGGTGAGAAATTTTGTGTTTTTAATTTTATTTTATCTTTCCTTAGGACATGTTAACTTAAGGGCGCAAGCTTTAAATATTGAATATATATGCTTTTCGCACTAGGTTAACATGTCCCTTTTCTTATATCGGTAGTATTATTAAATAGTTTTAGCTTTACAAATAAAAAGATGTGAGAGCGATAACTGTTGGCTTTGGAGAAACTGGATGCAAAATTACAGAAGCTCTCTCTGAAAATAGACCAAAGTTTAGCAAAGAGGAATTGTTTACTTGTTTTGCTATTTCTGATAATCTGGAGTTTTTGTCATCTTTAGAGCATATTGAATCTGAGAATAGGTTCCCTTTCATGACTTTTCCAAGTAAAGGCAGAGTTGAAGGTGTAATAAATGAAATTTTATCAATCCCTGAGTTCTATGAAACGTACTTGCTCATAACAGACATCTTTGATGACTTTGGATACCACACGATGGTTGAATTCATAAAATGTTTGAGAGAGAAGTCTGACGAGCCAATTATTACGTTAAATATAGTCCCTCCCCTACATAAGCCTAGAAATCTTAGCGAAATGAAGAAAAGACTTATAACTATCAGGAAAATTGCTGATGTTTTAATTTTATTTGAGAATAAGAGTGATATAGAAAAAAGAGTGGTGGAACCATTTAATATTCTTGCTGCAGCTGGTGAATTAGAAGCTAGGGGAGAAGTAGGAGAAGTAGTAGTTGACACGTCGGATATAATAAATTCGATAAAGGATGGCATAACCGTGATGGGTTTTGCAAAGAGAGACATTCCTCCTGAACCATTTAGGTTCATAAAGAAAGTTGATTTTAAAAAGCAAGCAGAAAGAACAATGAGAATGGTAGAGTTACTCAAGGAAGCTATGACTAATCTTAGCTTGCCAGTGGATATCTCTGATGCAAGTAGCGCTTTGTTCATTTTTTCTGCTCATCCAGATGAGCTGACATTTGATGGCTATAATACATGTTTATCTTTATTAGCTGAGCTAAATCCGAAAATGAGAATAAGATATGGTGACTTTCCGCTTAAAAAATCTGATGAAATAGTTGCATTGATACTATTTTCGGGAATTAGAAGAATTCGATTTTAAAGAAAAAATCAAAAGCTGGAGTTAAAATCTATATGAAATCAATGTAAAGATTAGTAAAGCCAATGCTGGGACTGATGCAGATATAACAGCTTTGCCAAGAGTAATATTTCTAACGTTCTTTACAGCAAAAACCCAAAAGGTAAATTGCCAAGCTAACACGGCTAAAGATGTTATTTTTGATGCAGCCCAAAGCTCTGTCTTTGCTAACTCCTCAAATCCAATTGATTTAATTAGATCAGACAAAGATAAAGACACATACAAGTTAAACGGGAAAAAAATGATACTGGGAATATAACTGAAGCCCATGAATTTCAGCATGAGTGAAAAATTTCCCTCTTTACTAAAAAATCTTGAAATTAAATAAATTACAGCGGATAACAATATCCAGCCGATTAAATTCATTATAATCACAGCAGGTATTGTACCTGCAGATAAAAACTGAATTAAGGCTTTATTTTGCTCTCCAGGAATTTTCTCGATACCTACGGTTAAAATCGATTTTACAATTATGTATGTAGTAATTCCACCAAGTATTCCAGAAATAAGAACGATTAGAAATGGTATAGCAAAACCAATTCCTTTTTCTTTTGCTTCCTCAAAAAATCCATCTGGATTATACAGAACCTCCGTTAACCTCATTGTTTACACCGTGAAAAATCTTTAAAACATTTTTTCAACTTCTTTGGCAGCTTCAACCATTACTTTAAGCTTCTGAAAAGCAATCTCTCTTGGTAGAAGTTTCATGCCACAATCTGGATCTACGTATAATCTATCTAGGTCTACGATTTCTAAAGCTTTTAATATGGCATTAACAACTTCTTCTTTTTTCTCAATTCTCCTAGTATGAACGTCTATGCAACCAAATCCAAGATCTTTATCAAAATCATACTCCTTGAGCATTTTCAGATCCTCAAAACCTCTATTTGCAAATTCCAGGTCAATTTGGTCGATTTTGAAATCTAAGATTTCTGGGAAGATTCTAGAATAATCTCCATAGCATATGTGCATGCCGATGTATGCATTAACACCTTTGGTGACGATTTCAGTAGCATTTTTTGCTATTTCTATTTCACTTTCATGGGTAGGTATTGCTGGCTCATCAAGTTGAATGTAAGTTGCCCCCTCCTTAACAAGTGCTCTGAGCTCTTTATTCAAAACTTCTGCTAAAGCATATACAGCATCCTCTTTACTCGGATAATATTCATTAAAACTCCAGTCCACTATGGTGTATGGTCCAGTTATAGGAATTTTTATTTCCTTATTGGTTATACTTCTTAAAAATAGGAAATCATCGATTGCTAGGTTCTCTTTATACCTCAACTCGCCAACTATTGCTGGTTTGGGGTAATAATTGTTTCCCCATACTCTTACTTCATCGTATATAACAAATCCTTCTATTCTTTCAGCGAAGTATGATGTCATTTCCTCCCTTCTCATCTCACCATCCCAAATTATATCGACACCAGCTAATTCGTGATCTTTAACCACAGCTTTGACAGCATCTCTATAAGCTTCATCTAACGTTTTTTTATCAACTTTACCATTTTTATAATCGGATATTATCTTCAGTAACCATTTTGGTTTTGGATAACTACCCACTACAGTCGTTTTAATGTTAGACCACCTCTTTAATTGCCTCTTTTAGTTTAACAACAATTTTCATCTTATCAAAAGCTTTTTGCCAAGGTAAAAATTCTAAACCAGTATTTGGGGATAATAAAACCTCTTTAAACTGGCAAGAATCTAAAATTTTGATTGTTTTTTCTTTTAATTCATTAATGCTTTCCATTTTCGTATTTCTACCATCAACAATGCCTATGCAAATTTTTTCTGGACAATATTCCTTAATCGCTCTCAAATTTTCCTCAAAACCCTCTACAAAGTCCAAACCTATGATATCAATGTTAAAATCGAGTAAATAAGGAAGTAATTTATCTGCTGGATCAAAGTACGTCATCAGAATTGTTTTCTTTTCTTTGGTTGAAATTAAATTTATTGCATTCTTTGCAATCTCTATTTCATCCTTCGTGGCGTAAAGCAAAGAGGGTTCATCAATTTGCAACCATTCAGTTTTTAATTCCTTTACTTCTTCCCTCATAGCTTCGGCTATATCCATTACAAAATCATCAAAGTTATCATAGTATTCATTTTTAGATAGCTTGGCCAAAGTAAAACATGAAATTACTGGTTTTAAGTTTTTATCAATTTTAAATGCTATTTCAAAATCATTTAGTATTTTACCTATCCTTTTAATCTTTCCACACACTATAGGTACTCGGTAGTACAGGTTATTATCGAAGTATCTTACGAGTTTTCCCATCTTAAAACCATCTAACTTTGTAGCCAGATGTGCCAGGAAATCATGCCAAATTAGTTGCCCATCAGTAAGCAAATCTATTCCTGCTCTTTTCTGCTCCTCTATAACTTCTCTAATTGCCTTCTCTAGTACATTTTCGTCTATTTTTCCGTAAATATCCTTTTGTAGACCCTCTACTTTTCTTAAATACTCTCTAAACCATTTTGGTCTTGGATAAGAACCTACTGTTGTTGAAATAATTTTCACGGATCTACCCCCATGTATTAGGTATTGAAAAATCTCAATGTATTTAACTTTCTAGTTGTAGTGTGCTTCCTGTAGATTTATGAATTGTTCGAAGTATTTTTTTATAAGAGCAATTTTTGTAGAAATTTATTTTTTAAAGCAAAAGAGACATAGTTCTAATTAAAAAAAGAATTAAAAACGAGCTTTAAATGTTCACATATTTAAACAAGCATTAGAGAACTTGTGGTAACTAGAAAATTTTAACCTTTGACCTCCTCCCCGCACTGAAGGGCGAGGATTCCTTGCGGGGAGGTTTGTGCATATCCTCAGCCTCGCTCCTCATCGGGTGTGCACAGGGTGGGTCAGCACCCCGTTAAACCCACCTGTCCGCAAGGCAGAGAGGTGGGCTATGGCCTTGCGGAGACTTGGTTGACCCTCCCTATCCACCCGGCATCGATAAACCAGAGCGAGGCTTTATAAAACTAATACTCCACCAACTTCCCTCTCCCACCTCCCCTAATTCATCCCCGCTCTGAAGAGTGGGCTTTCTTAGCGACTCTCTGTAAATACGCTTAGAATAATTCTAATTAATTTCCCCCTCTTTTTTAAATAGAACGGAAGTACATTGAGTTAAAAAAAATCTGCAAAGCATTTAAAAAATATTTGCACGATTATTTATAAATAAAGTTAAATAATTCTAATCTTAATAAATTGTAATCCAGTTTCTGGCACAAACACTTAAGTTTAATTAAAAAGAGTTGTATTAAAAAAACTAGGTGATAAAGTCGTTATGAGACCGGAAAAGATATTCATTGGTTTAGCTTTGTTAATGTTAGGTTTAACTTTACTTGTAATTCCTGCAGGAAACGTAGCTTACGGAGGTATAATATTATTGGGCCCTGTACCAATAGTATTTGGCTCCAGTCCAACGCTTGCTGCAATCGGAGTAATTATAGGAGCTTTACTTTTAATACTGGTATACTTGGTGACAATTTTTACATTTAGATACAAAACGAGGTGATGATTCGAAATGTTTTGGATAATTGGATTGTGTCTTATCATCATTGGACTGTATTTTTTAATTTCTGGAATATTTGAAAAGGATAGATATTTAATTCAGCAAATGGGTAAACCTGAGAAAATTTTAGAAGAACAACCAGAGGAAATTATTGAAGAATTAAAGAAGCCAAGAAAGGAAATAAAAGGTGCTGGGGTACTTTTAATTGGTCCGATACCAATAGTGTTTGGTGAATCCAAATTTGCTGTTTACGCATTAATATTGGCAATCGTACTCATGCTTTTATCGATTATCGTGATGTTTGGAATTTAACTTTGCAGCTCGTTTATTATATCGTTTATTTTACTCCAAAGTTTGCTTATTTCTTCCGCAGCTTTACCTTTAAATGGAAAAGTTAAGCTTGACATTTGCTTTACAATTTCATCGTCATATGGTATCTTAGCTAGAACATCAATCTTTCTGCTTTGGCAGTATTTTTCAATTTTTGCACTCATATCTTTATTTAAGTCGAATTTATTAACTGCAATAACCGTTCTTATGTTAAAATGAGTTGCAAGATCAACAATTCTAGCCATATCACTTAATCCAGAAAGAGTTGGCTCTACTATTACTAACGCTAAATCCACTCCAGTTAATGATGCTATAACTGGACAACCTATTCCAGGAGGACCATCCAGTACTATTTTGTCTATTTTTTTATCTTCAGCAATATTTTTAGCTATTTTTCTTACTTCAGCCACGAGTTTTCCGCTATTTTCCTCACCTGGATTTAAAATAGCATGAACCATTGGGCAAAAATTTGTCTCGGATATGTATATTTTACCAGATACTACATCTTCCATAGTTATTGCATTTGAGCTGCATACATGATAACATAAGCTACAGCCAGAGCATTTTACATCATCTATAGTATAATTACCGTTGATTATAGTAATAGCATTAAATCTGCAAACATTTCTACATAAATCGCATTTACTGCATTTATTTTCATTAATTCTAGCTTTTTTACTACCTATAAACGGTATCTCTCTTAGAATTCTCGGCTTTAAAAGTATATGCAAATTTGGTGCATCTACATCAACATCAGCTACTAGTAAATTGTTTAAATTTTCCACAGCCATTGCAGCAACTGTAGTTTTACCAGTACCACCTTTTCCGCTAACCACACATATTTGAACAATCCTAAAATGCTCAGGCATATTCTCTGACCTTATCCCATATTTCCAAAAATATGTCTTTCAAAAACGCTAATAGCAATCCATTAGAGTAATATTTAGCAATTTTATCATCGTAAGGTATTTTTCCGATTATTTCTATGTTTTTCTGCTTACAAAATTCTTCCAAGGCTTTGTAAGGTAACCCATATTTATTTATAATTACTCCATATGGTATTTTTAGCTTATTTACAGATTCAATAGCCAGTTTAAGATCGTGCAAACTAAAGGGTGTTGGTTCTGCTACTAAAATTACAAAATCTGTATCTAGAATGCTCTCTATCATTGGACAAGCTGTTCCTGGTGGACAATCAAATATCACATTCTTACTTTTCTTAATAGCCACTTCTTTAACTCTTTTAATTAATGGGACTGGAATGTGTTCTCCGACATTTAATATGCCATAAGTAAGATTAATGTCATCTGTTTTTACTTCTACTATTTTTCCAATTTCTCTGTCCACTTCATTCATAGCTTTATTTGGACAAAGATAAATACAAGCACCACAGCTGTGACAAAGCTTGTCAAATATGTTTACAGAATCTTTTAGAACTAGTATTGCTCCAAATTGACAAATTTTACTACACAAGCCACAAAAATTGCATTTTTCTAAGTCAACTTTAGGAACTTTAACTGATACAGCTTTTATTTTTATATTCATTGGTTTCAAAAATAAGTAATCATTAGGCTCTTCCACATCAAGATCTGCCAGATCAATAGAATTAAAGGCAGCTAAATTTACAGCAACTGTAGTTTTACCAGTACCACCTTTCCCTGATGCTACAGCTACCTTCATGATACATTCGTTAATATTTTCCAATATTTAATTTATTTAATTTCGTGAATTAATTATGGTGAACCTTACAAAAAGTCGCTAAGAAAGTTCACTCTTTAAAGCTAAGATGAATTAGAAAAAAGAAAAGGATGTTGGTGGGGCGTCGCAAGTGGATCGAAGGATTTCACGCCCAGAACGATTCTTCCCCATACAGAGTAAGATCTGACCTCCTCCC
>CAZCHG010000019.1:0-19522 GCA_964498465.1 uncultured archaeon
GTCCCAGCCGGATAGCAGCGGCCTCTGGCAGGATCAACCAGAATTGGCGGGGGATTCTGCCCGCTGGATGTACCCTGCCAACAAGCCCATCTCAGACCGTTTAAAAACGGTCCTCATTAATGTGCCGCAGGCAGGAACTCTACCCCTCATCCTAGGGCATTACGCCCTTAGATTCGGGGTACTTGCCGGTGCCTGCGACGTTTAAATCTATATATATATTTATTTTGCCATATTTATAAGGTTTTTGCATTCTGTTCTTACAATTTCGATAGGCGCTATAGCAGGATTAAGGTATTAACAAATTCATGGCAAGGTATTTATATTTAATGCTTAGTCCAATGATTTCCTGTGAAAAATTAATTTAAGACATAAATATACAAAGAAATTTATATAAAATTTTAATTAAAAAATTCCATTAATATTTCCAAATAAAAAAAGATTAAAATACTCATAGAGCCAGCCTTAAAAAATGGAACTGAAAAAGTGTATAACGTGCGGAGGTAATCTAATAGGAGACAATTACGTATCTTTTCCTTGTCCAGTTTGCGGCACGCTTATATATAGATGTAAAAAGTGTAGAAAATTGGCGAACCCATACAAGTGTCCAAATTGCGGATTTGTAGGACCTTAATCTAAAAATAAATCTAATTGGGTGACCCTATAGTGGCAAAAGTTATAGTTAAATTAAAAGTCATGCCTGAAAGCATTGACATTGACTTAAATGGAGTAAAAAAAGAAATTGAAAAAATAAAAATGGAAGAAGTTGAGATTAAGGGTATAAATGTTACACCAATTGCATTTGGTCTAAAAGCTTTATCAATAATAGCTTTAATGCCTGATAAGGAAGGAATTTGCGATAAATTTGTTGATGAAATAAAGAAGATAAACGGTGTTCAAACAGTTGAAGTAGAAGCAATGGATTTACTTTAGCAATTTTATTTTAGATTTTTATACTAAAGCATGATAGAAGTTCAAAGGATAATTACCCCTCCACTCGGTGCCAATTCATTTGTTGTGGATAAATGTGTTTTAGTGGATGTTGGTGGAGACCCTCTATTTTTAATAAAGAAGTTAAAGAATTTAAACGTAAGTCCAAGTGATATAAAATACGTATTTCTAACTCATTTGCACCATGATCACTCTGCTGCAGCAGATTTTTTAAAAAGATTTGGATGTAAGATTGTTGTACATAAGGATGAGTACGAATTTGCAAAATTTGCAAGCTATCCACTATTTTCAAGCATAGAACCAGACATATTTGTGAGCGGTAATGAAGTTTTTAGTGTTTCCAATCTTGAATTTAAAATAATCCACACCCCAGGCCACACTCCAGGCAGTATTTGTATACTCGAAGTTAACAATGGATGGTTATTTACTGGCGATACCGTATTTCCAGAGGGAGGATTTGGAAGGGTGGACTTCCCTGGAGGTAATTTAACTAAACTTGTTGAATCTTTGGAAAAATTGTGGAAGATTAAGGATTATGTAAACGCTATTTTTCCTGGACATGAAGATGTAGTCTACCAAAACGCCAAAGAAAATTTAAAAAAATCTCTTGACAATGCTAAACATCTCTTAAAAATTTACAAGGGCAAAGTTTACTAAAAATTAATTAATCAATAAATAATTTTACAGAGAAAATACTTAACATTTAAGACATTCAAGCAGTTTTGCCACTAATAAGATAAAGACTCCTTTATACTTACGCTCTGACTTTCCTGTTAAGATTTTACTCAGCAGATTTAGAATTGGTCTTAATAACTGAGTTTTTACCACCAGAAATGCATTTTTTGAGATCTTTTTGGGATTTAAATTTATTCAAATGCTATTTATCATTCGTCGCAGAAAAAAACAGATAAAAGTGCTCCGGCCGGGATTTGAACCCGGGTCACGGGGTTGAGAGCCCCGTATGATTGGCCGGGCTACACCACCGGAGCTCATTTATAATATGATTTTGAGGGTTTAAAATTTTTCCTGTTAAATAATTATTATCTTAAAATATTTATCTTAATCTTTCAAACCAAATTTTCTAAACCCCATTTCTCAGCAATTTCTAGAGCTTTTTTCATTTCAAAACCATTCAACCTTCTCGAGATTTCCTTATATTCATACGCTCTGAAAGTCGGATAATACTGAAACATTAAGTTAAATCTAACTTTTTTTCCAATATTCTTTGACACCCATTCTATTACTTTCTCTGTACAACATTCCAGATGATTTGGCAATACTAAATGCCTTATCAGAAGTTCACCATTGTCCTTTGCCCTTAAGAAGTTTCTTGTAATAATTCTCCAGTAATTTGGAGCCTTTGAATACTTCAAAGCACATGTATCATTTCCATACTTAAAGTCACCTAGCCAAACATCTACTATGTCCTCTATTATTTCTGCAAGCTCCAAACTATGATACATGTTCGAGTTCCAAACTACTGGTATGTTTGATTCTGTATATTTCAAAATCTGCAAAATCGTATGTGAGTGCTGATCTGGATTTCCTCCGACAAAATTAACATTTCTGCTACCTCCTCTAAATCTCGCATCAATTATTCTAGCCATTTCTTTTGGGTCAACTTCATAATCGTCTCTGTAAACAATATCGTAATTCTGGCAATATACACATCCAAATGTGCATCTATTGAAGAAAATCGTATGAGAAGGTACTAGTTCTGGTTCTTCACCTAAATGATAAAATTCAGTAGAATAATAACTCTTTACTCCGCACTTGCAGAAACCTACTGTCTCGTATCTATTAACACCGCATCTTCTTTCACAGAAATTACATGACTTTAACATTTCAAACAGTATGTATATTTTTAGGTCTAAAAACGAAAAACTGGGAATTTTTTTATTTAATATTTCTATATTATCTCCCTCTCTTCTTAATTCCCTTTTAAACTCCTTTTTTAACTCCTTATGTATCTCCAAAGCGTCATCTAAGTTTTTTGGCCTTTCAGATTCCATTCTTTTTACAATTTGAAATTTAGCCACACTTTCTCCATTATTTATTCTGCAGTATCTTTCTAAACCCAATACCACAATTTTAAATTACTCTCAACACTTTTAAATTTATTTTGAATGTGTCCAGACATACTCACAGAGATTAAAAGAATAGAAGAAGAGCTAAGAAGGACGCCATATAATAAAGCTACAGAGAAACACATAGGCAAATTGAAGGCTAAATTAGCAAAACTTAAAGAAAAAGTTGAAAAAAGTAAATCTACGAGAAAATCACAATTTTATTTCAAAAAAGATGGTGATGCCACAGTTGTAATGGTTGGTTATCCGTCTGTAGGTAAATCTTCTTTATTAAACGCATTAACTGGCGCAAAAAGTTGTGTAGCAGATTATGATTTTACAACATTAGAACCTGTTCCTGGAATTCTGAAATACCAGGGTGCAAAAATACAAATAGTAGATACTCCTGGTTTAATAGAGGGAGCTTCCTCAGGAAGAGGTAAAGGTAAAGAAGTTTTATCATTAGCAAGAATTGCAGACTTAATATTAATAGTAACTGACGTTTACAATGTTGATAAAATAGATATTATCAAAAAAGAACTAGAAAAAAGTGGAATAAGATTAGATAAAAGTCCTCCAGCTATTACAATAAAGCGAAAAGATAAGGGCGGAATTAGAATATTTTCTACACACCCTCTGAGTATTAGTCAGCAAACAATTTACGAGATCTTAAAGGAATTCAGAATTCATAACGCTGATGTAACTATAAGAGAGCCTTTAACTTCAATAGATAGATTTATAGATGGAATTTTAAGGAATAGGGTCTATATACCTTCATTGACAGTTATAAACAAAATAGATCTAGCAGTACCGTGGGTAAATACTAGTGATGTTCTATTTGTTTCTGCTAAAAATAAAATAAACTTGGATATTCTAGCCAAAAAAATCTATGAGAAGTTAAATCTCATTAAAATTTACTTAAAACCTCCAAATGAGAAACCAAGTAAAGATCCCCTCATACTGAGAAGGGGGGCGACTGTTGAAGATGTTTGCAGAAAAATACACAAAGATCTCATACATAATTTTAAATATGCCAAAGTATGGGGAAAATCAGTTAAATTTAATGGTCAACGAGTTGGTTTAGATCACAAACTCGAAGATGGTGATATAATAACAGTATACGCATAGAAATATTCGATTAATTAAAAAATCTACGAAACTTAACTTAATATATAAAACTCTTAAAACTGCTACAAAGCTAGAACTTTTTACTTGATATTATTAGCTTTTTGTAAAGAATTAATCGCTTTTTTACCAGTTTACTTTCCCACCAAATTCAATTTATAAAAATTTGTGAAACTTTAAAATGCAAATTTTTTATAAATAAAAAATCTCAAAGAGGTGTTGGTTTTTGATAAAGGTTGGTATTATTGGCGGTAGTGGCTACACTGGATCTGAACTCCTAAGACTTCTATCTATGCACCCAAAAGTAGAAGTTCACAAAGTTACTTCGAGAAAATGGAGAGATAAACCAGTATGTAGTTTGCATAAATTTCTTAACGGATTTTACAGCGATCTAAAATTTATATCACCTAATTTAAAAGATCTCAGTGATTGTGATGTTGTTTTCACTGCAGTTCCACACGGAGAAGCTATGAAATATGTCCCAGAGTTAATTGAGTTAGGAATAAAGGTAATAGATTTATCTGCAGATTACAGGTTAAAAAAGGAAACTTATGAAAAAGTGTACGGAAGAAAACACGAAGGTTATATCGAGGCTGCATACGGTCTACCTGAATTGTTCAAAGATGAAATAAAAAAATCAAACCTAGTAGCAAACCCAGGATGTTACCCCACTGGAACTATTTTGGCCATAGCTCCGCTTGTAAAAAAAGATTTAATCTCTTCGGTTCATTTTGATTGTAAAAGTGGAATTACTGGAGCTGGAGCTAAAGCTTCAGATTTTACTCACTATCCAAATTTACATGAGGCTATAACACCATATAAAGTCATAAATCATAGGCATTATCCAGAAATTCTTGAAGTTATTGAAAAAATTAACCCAGAAGTAAAAATTGATGTTCATTTCACTCCTCACGTTTTTCCAGGAAGTAGAGGTATATTAACCACTGCTTATATTGAAATGAAAGAAAAAATTAGCCAGGAAGAGTTGAAAAGCTTATTTAAAAAATTCTACTCCGCTTGCCCATTTATTAGAATTCAAGACGAGATTAAACTCAGTTGGGTAAGAGGTAGTAATTTCTGTGACATAGCAATTTACTCAAATGATAGAACTGTAATTTGTTCTGCAATAGATAATCTTGTTAAAGGTGCCAGTGGGCAAGCGATTCAAAACATGAATATTATGTTTAGATTTGATGAAAAAGAAGGATTATACCACCCACCTTTGTTTCCTTGAAATTTTTTATATTTTTATGTTATATAAATAAATTTAAATATATTCAAAAGATTTGCTCACAGAATAAAGAGTTCCTTAATCAAGTTTATAAGAAGTTAGAAGATTTTACTTTCTAGATGGATAAAAACCAAATACTATTAAACGTATCTCAAAATCCCTCAAAGTGATTTTTCTTTGGGGTTCAGCAACAGTGTTAAGAATTTTATCTAAGCGTGGTTAATATAATTATAGGTACCTTCAAATTCAAAAGCCAGAATTATTCTGTTAACTTTAGCTGCAATTTCAGATCAGCAGAGATTCTCTAGTCTCCAATAAACTAAGAGTTATTTGAGAGGTTGATTTTTTATGACTACTATAGATAATTTTGATTAACACATTTTAAGAATATATTTTAACTTATCCAAGCGTATCAATCGATGTTGATGATACTGTTGTAAGATGAATCTAGTAACTCTTTCGTGTTAAAAACTCTTTATTCCTCAAGGCAAAAGAGATCAAAAAATTTTCAATCTTTTGATACCAATGCCAATCTTGATCCTGCAGAAACTTTATCCCCTTCTTTAACTAGAATTTTTTTGACTACACCATTTACCGGTGATTTTATTTCACTTTCCATTTTCATAGCTTCCATAACCATTAAAGGCTGATCCTTTGAGACTTTTTCTCCTTCCTCAACCAGTATTCTGACTATGGTCCCAGCCATCTCCGCTCTGACTTCTCCTTCAGCATAAACTTCCTCTTTTTCTTCACTTTCTCCTATTTTTATCCAAGTTTTTTTCTTATCGTTTATTATAACCTCAAATATGGTTGGTGCTATATCCTTGACTTCAACCTTATATTTTCTACCACTAATTGTGATTTCATACTTCATAGTCAATCTCCTTAAGCAGATCTTCGTTGCTCCCGTTTTTTATTGTTTTAAAATTTTTAATCCGTTTTATATTCTCCATTTCCTAGTTAAATTTCCAATGCAGATTTTGTTGTACTCCTAATATTATTTTTAACTTTCTATTTCAATACCCAATGCATTTAGAAATCTTCTTCTAATAGCTTCAGTTATAAGCTTACCTAGAACATTCTTATCTGTTGCACTTTCAAAAATTCCTAAAGGTATTTGTCCTCCAGCAGAGTGTGCGTGCCCTCCCACGCTACCAACATCCCCAAAAGCTCTCCTTAATACTTCTCCTATGTTTATTCTAACGTCCTTGTTTCTAGCTGAAAGATAAACCTTGTCCTTGAGTACACCAAACACTAGCACAGTAGATATACCCTCTAATCTAAGCAAAAACTCAGCTGCCTGTGGTAAGGCGTCTCTATCATTTATAAATCCAGCAAAGGAAATTAGAAAGCTAGAAAATATTTCTCTATTTTTTATAGCTGATCCTAAGACATCCAAAGTCTCCGTAGATATTGCTGGACCTTCCATTTTTTCAATCATCTCATAATCTACAAACGGATACAAATACGCTGCTGCAGCAAAGTCTGCTGTCTTTGCATTTCTCTTAAAACTATTAGTTTCTGTTTTTATTCCAAAAAATAAGGCTGTAGCTAAGGTTTTACTAGGAGTTATTCTTAGCTCTCTTATGTACTCGGTTAACAAAGTAGCTGTAGCTCCAACATCAGGTCTTATGTCTACAAATTCAGCTTCAATCCTTTTCGCTGTAGCATGGTGATCAAAAATTATGTCTATCTTTATATCCTCAGGAATGGAGTTATTTACTCCTGGTGCAGAAGAGTCCACCAATGCAAATTTCGAATACTCACTCAAATTTACTTCTTCTCCTCTTAGTAGCTCCAATCCAAGTAAATTAACCATAGCTCTATTTTCCTGGTGAAATATATCTCCATAATACACTATGTCAGCGTCTACTTCGTATTGTTTAGCTATTTCTTTTAAAGCTAAAGCTGATGATATCGCATCAGGATCAGGATTATCATGAGTAAAAATGCAAAGCTTACCTTTAGTTCCTTCAAGTACATCTTTTAGTTTTTTTAACTTCCTTAACATTTCGAGCCTATTCAAAACCGAGAACAAGTAATCCTTCATAGAGTCCAAAGGTGTTAGTACAAAGTCTGCTCCCATTTTCTCCATTTCGTCTTTTTCCTCTACATTAGTACACCTCGATACTATTATTACATTTTTATTTATATTTCTTATAATTTTAATTGCCTCTTTATTTACATCATTCTTTGGCACTAAGAGTAGTACCGCCAAAACATTATCAAGATTATATTTCCTATAGATACTCTCATCAGTAGCATCTCCAATTATGGCGTTGTAGTTCTCATCCCTTAGTAAATCTACTTTTTCCTTTGACTTGTCTATAGCTAATACTTTTCTACCTCTTTTAGCTAGTTCCTTGACAATAGAGAAACCTAGTCCTCCACATCCAATAATTATAAATTCATAATCAACAGACTGCTGCATATTCAATCTTTCCTTAAGCTCTTATCCTTAATTCAATTTTAAGAAATTAATTCTTGTGCTCAAAAATTTTTCCGAAGTCATCTCTATGCTAAACGAATTTGAAACTCTTAACCAAAGGTTAAAGTTAGTAAATTATTTGGAAGTTATAAAATGCTAATATTACAATTTAATTTGTATTATATTTCTTAATTTATGAAAATTTTCCCAATCATTTTTTTCCTTATTTTCTTATATTTGAATTTTTAGTCAAGATTTGCCCTTTAATTTCCAATTTTTAACTCTAAATTTTTTTAGCGTATAGTTTTTGTAAAGTTCATATACTCTTGTAAACAATCCGTTTGGTGCTTTTAGAATTAATAAAACTAGCAAGAAATATAATACAATCTCATCATGGAGGGGTAGCCTAGCAAGACTTATTGCACTTTTAACTATCCAGTTCTTAAGCAAGTATACTGTAACAGCTCCCAAGATTGCTCCCCAAAAGTTTCCTAAACCACCTACTATAGCTGCCAATATTATTAACAACATTAAAGGTATATCAAACAAATCTAAACCAACTGTTAAACGATAATGTACAGCTAGAGCTCCAGCTATTCCTGCAAAAAAAGCACTAATGCAAAAAGCCATTAACTTGTATTTTACAACATTTATTCCCACCGATTCTGCTAGTTTTTCATCATCTCTTATTGCTCTAAGTTTAACACCAATTTTGCTGTTCACAAGCAAATATATAAGTGTTAAAATAATTAAACAAACTGCCATTACTATGTAGTAGCGTAAGGTTATATCTCTTGCTAAAACTTTATTAAAACCTATGGAAAAACCTTCATATCCTCCAAAAACTTGAGAATATATGTTTATAATTTGAACAAATATGAGTGGCAATATAGCCGTCACTAAAGCTAAATAGTGTCCTCTTAATCTTAAACACACAATACCAACAACAAGACCTACCAATAAAGCATGCATACCTCCTAATATAATCGTCAACCAAATTGGTAATGGTCCTATTTCAGCAAGAAAGTCAATAAAATTCTTAAATCTGTAAGAATTTTGAAGTAAAGCTGTAGTATATCCACCTATACCAATAAATACTGTATGTCCCAGATTAACTTGCCCAGTCTGACCAGCTACCAAATCCCAGCTTACCACGTATATTATAAATATAAACGTCAGTCCTAGTAGATATACAACCGTCTCTGAAAGAAAATACGGGGCTACTAGCAATATAAATATTAACATTGGTACAAAATAGAGATTTCTCATGTTTCGACACCAAATAAACCCTTAGGTCTAATTATTAATATTAAAATTATTATAACCATTGCAACAATTTCTATCCATCTTGCTCCTAGTGTCAAAGAAGTTAACACTTGCAGATATCCTATTATAAATGCTGCAAATATACTACCCCTAACATTACCCAAGCCTCCAAGTATAACTATTGCAAATGCATAAATTAGAACTCTCAATGCAGTTTCTGGATTTACTGCATATATCTGGGCATACAATATACCCCCAAAAGCCGCAAAAACTGCTGAAATAAACATGGACAACGAATAAATTCTATCTACGTTTATTCCAATGAGCATAGCTGCTTCTTTATCTTGAGAAACTGCTAAAATTGATTTACCGATTCTTGTTTTTCTTATAAATAACTCCAAGGCTATTAAAAGTGATAATGCAGATAGTAATGCAAAAATTCTTGTATAGGTTAATGGAATACCAAGAATTTCAACTTTGCCTGGAATAAGAGTTGGTACTGAAATGGATATATCTTTAAAAGTGAGTAAAATTAACTCATTTACAAGCAGCGCTAAAGCTAGTGTTATCAATATTATCATAATCTCATATTCTTTAATTGGCGCTAAGAGAATCCAATATATAAGTAAACCAATAAAACCTACCAAAAGAATAGATAAAAAAATAGAAAGTATAAGAGACAATTTTCCAAAAAAATTTGATAAAACTGAATTCAGCGAAATTGTAAAGTATGCTCCTAGTATGAAAAGTACGCCATGTGCAAAGTTTAAAATTCTCGCCACTCCAAATATCAAACTAAAACCTGATGCTACCAAAGCCCAAATTCCACCTATTACTGTTCCTAGTACTAATACTTCTGCAATCATAACCACTCTGGTTTAACGAATTCACCAGTTGCCTTGTTCTTTGGATACAGTATTACCTGCTTTCCTTCTTGCCATTGACAAACGTAATTTCTTATGAACTCATCTCCCCAGAGGAGATCGTGATTCTTCGTGAATGCTATTTTTCCTCTTGTACTCTCAAATGGATTACTCTCATTGAATTTCTCTAAATATTTAACCAGTACATCTGGATCAAAAGGATCTTTAACACCATCTTTGCTTGCCATTTCTACTGCAGCTTTGTAAATAAACACAGCATCATAAACACCGTATGCACTATAGGCTTCTGGCAGAGTTCCGAACTCACGTTCGTACATGTTTATGAATTCTACCATTTTTTCATTAATTGGAGTTGGTACTGCTCCTCCATCAGCCAAATAAATCTCCCCAAAGCACTTACCATCAGTAGCATTCCAAAAGTCTGGATCTATAGCAGATAAATCATGCCCTGCTATTAATTTCTTTATTTTCATATCATGCCATTGTTTTAGCAAAGTATCTCCTCTTACATGAGCTAGAATTGGAACAATAACATCTGCTTTCTTTTGTGCTTCAAGTAAAATTGCTGAAAAGTCCTCTGTGCCTCTAGGTACTTTTTCATCCATAACTATTTCAAAACCTCTTTCCTCCAAGAGAGGTTTAAACTTCTTCATCACATCGTCAGTCCAAAGAGCATCATCTCTGATTATTGCTACTTTCTTTAGATTTAAACCTAATTCCTTGTTTAAATAATTGTCAAGCATTTCTATCATGTCTAGCGGGAATGTTGATGCATTGGTAACTACTACTCTAAAGAAATACTTATAATGTTCATAATCTTGTGCTACCTTATCAGTTAATCTTGGAGATGATGCATCTCCTAACCACAATGTCCTTGTTTCTGCCATAACTTCAATCATATTTAATGCAATTCCACTTGAGAACCCGCCTATTACTACTTTTACTTTTTCATCTTGTGCTAACCTTCTAAATTCTGCAGTAGCTACATCTGGGTTAAATTTTGTATCAGCTACAACTATTTCTATTTTTTTCCCTAAAATTCCACCCTCCTCGTTTATCTTCTTTGCTGCAAGTTCAGCAGCTCTTTTCATTGCAATTCCGTATTTAGTCTCCATCGGACCGATTATTCCTATTTTTATAACTTCTTCCTTTTTTTCAGGCATAGTGCATCCTAGAAGTGCAACCACCACAATTATAAGCAGAAGTATTCTTAGGGCATGCATAAGTTCTAAAATTTAATAGTAATATTTAAATATTATGCTAGTTAGTGACAATATAGCATGCCCATGTTGATGGTAAAAAACATTACAAAAAAATTTGGAGAACTAATAGCAGTAGATAATGTCAGTTTTAACGTAAAAAGAGGAGAATGTGTTGGAATTATAGGTCCCAACGGTGCAGGAAAAACAACTTTATTTAATATAATATCTGGATTTTTAAAACCAGACAGCGGTAAAATTGAATTTAACGGTGTAAATATAACTAAAAAGAGACCTTGCACCATAGCTAAACTTGGTCTGATTAGAACTTTTCAATTAATAAGAGTTTTTAAGAATCTAACAGTAAAAGAAAATCTCCTAATAGTAGATTCCGATTATAAGGAAATTTTAGAAGCCACAGATCTGTGGGATAAAAGAAATTACGTAGCTGGAAAGCTTTCACAGGGTGAATTAAGAAGATTAAGCATCGCCATTGCTTTAGCAGCAAAACCGAAGCTTTTAATGCTAGATGAACCTTTCTCAGGTTTAGACCCAGTAGAGGGTAAAAAACTAAGTGATATAATTAAAAGCCTAAATGACAATGGAACAACTTTAATAATTATAGAGCACAAGTTAAAAGAGCTATTTGAAATCGTCAGAAGAGTTCTCGTTCTTAATTTCGGAAAAATAATATTTGAAGGATCTCCGAGTGATGTTAAGTCTAGCAGAGAAGTTATAAATGCATACCTTGGTGTAAGCAATGTTGCTTAGAACTGAAAATTTAAGCGCTTGGTACGACAAGGCAAAAATATTGGATAAAATAAATATTACCATATCTAAAGGTGAAGCTGTTGCTGTGCTGGGGCCTAACGGTGCAGGAAAAACAACTTTACTTAAAGCTATATGTGGCTTAGTAAAAACCGACGGTAAAATCATATTTAACGGCTCTGATATTTCAAAACTGAAAGTATATGAGAGAATTAAATTGGGGATATCCATCTGCCCAGAAGGTAGAAAATTGTTTCCAAATCTAACTGTTGAGGATAACTTACTACTTGCCTTGAATTCAAATGATGATTCGCTAGATTTCGTGTATTCGATTTTTCCAAAACTAAGGGAAAGAAAAAATCAAATTGTAAAAACTATGAGTGGTGGTGAGCAACAAATGCTAGCAATTGCTAGGGCTCTTGTTCAAAGGCCAAAACTTTTAATGCTAGATGAGCCATCTACAGGATTAGCTCCAAAAATTGCGTGGGAGATCTCAAAAATTCTAAAGAGAATTAGAGATGATTTAAATATCTCAATTCTTCTTGTTGAGCAAAACTTTAGGTTAGCTTTTGAAATATGTGAAAGAGTATATGTTATGTCAAGAGGAAAACTAGTTAAAGAGGGGGCTCCCGATACTTTAAATAATTTAGAGGAATTGTATCTGGTTTGAGTGTCTTCGATTTTAATGGAAGGTTGTGTTGATAATGATTGTAGCTGTACCTAACAAAGGTAGATTAAGCCAACCTTCCTTGGATTTATTAGCTTCTGCTGGCATTAAGCCAGAGTTAAGCGATAGAAAACTTATTGTCACCACCAACAATCCAGATATTAGTATATTACTAGCAAGAGCTAAAGATATTCCAGAAATAGTTGCACTTAATGCAGCTCAGGTTGGAATCACAGGATTAGACTTAGTTCTGGAAACTAAAGCAGATGTAGAAGTTGTTATGAAGCTCGGTTTTGGTAAAGCTAAACTAGTCGTTGCAGTTCCAAATAATTCCAATATAAAAACGATATATGACTTAAACCACAAGAAAGTCGCCACTGAATTTGTAGAAATAACCAAGAACTTCTTTAAAGATAAGGGTATCAACGTAAGCATTGTAAAACTTACTGGTGCCTGTGAGAATGCTCCTTTAATAGGATTGGCCGATGCTATAGTTGATTTAGCTTCAACTGGCACGACTTTAAAAATGAACAACTTAAGAGTTGTGGACGAAATTTTAGAAACTGAGGCTGTTTTAATAGTAAATAAGAATGAACTTAACAATTTTAAAGTTAAAGCTTTAATTACGGCAATAAAAGGCGTTTTAAATGCAAAGAAAATGGTTTACATAATGATGAATGTACCTGAAGAAGCATTTGAAAGGATTAAAAATATAGTTCCAGGCCTTAAGGGCCCCACTGTCATGAAAGTCGAGGCAAAAGAGCCTACTTTAGCTGTACACGTTGTTGTTTCAGAAGATGTACTGTTTGAGACCATAGAAAAGTTAAAACAGGCCGGAGCCCGTGATATACTTATAATACCCATACAGAGATTAATTTTCTAAAAAAGAGCCAAGATGTACTTATTTTAAAATCAAAAATAAAAAAAGGAAAGATTTTACTGGCACATATCGTTTGTTATAGCTCCTGCTGGACAAGACCCCACGCATGAACAACATCCAGTGCATCTGTCTGGGTATTTTGCCTCTGCTTTTCCATCTTCTCCTATTTCAAAAACTTCTTCTGGACAAACCGAAACGCACGTTCCACATCCTGTGCATGCATCCTTGTCTATTGTAATGACTGCCAACTCTAGCTCACCTCCACTTTTGATAAAAGTTTGAAATATATTTAAAATTTTTGAGCTTTTTTGTTCACCCTATTAACGCTTCTCCTATTTAGCTTGAAGAAGAAACCCAAATAGAATTCATATTTTTGCAAGATTCTAATAAAGCTAACTCTGTCTCAATACAAAAATAACTAAAAACAGAGTTTAAAAGAGATGTTTAATTTTGCTTTCAAATGTTTTATTTTCAGGCTAACAAAATTAACCACAAAAATAACAAGGATTAAAAACGCAGACCAATAAGATGTCTCCAAAATATGCTTAAATAAAAATTTAAGATCTTTAAAAATTTAAAATAAATAAAATATATAAATAATAAAACAAAAATATATACAAAGGTTTTTTTAACCTTCAGCTCTCTTTCTTTCTAATTCTTCAAAATGCTCCTTACTAGTTACAAGGGTTGTAGATCCAGTGGACCAATAAGCCGCCTTTCCTTCAGCAATCAATTCTTGCACAATTTTGTCTACAACTTTCTTATCCATTTTCAGAACTTTAGCTAAATCCCTAACTTTCCATGTCTTGTCCTTTAGTTTTTCTAAGACTTTTTGCTTGTCCTCTTCGGTATAACTTACTTGAGCCATTCTTTTCACCTCTTCCCTCTTTAGTACGTTTGTTTTTTTATTGTATTTAAATTTACCACCTGAATTGTGTACTTGCTCTATAAGTTGAATATTGATATGCACCAACTCTGAAGTCGTCAATTAGGTGGTGTGTAAATTCAAGGTCTGCTATTTCAAAGAACTTCTCCCAGCCTATTCTTTCTATCCATTCGATCATTCTTTCATGCTTTCTGGCATTTTCTGCCCATGCTAGGAATATCTTCTTTACCGTACTAACAACTTCTGGCCATCTTGGTGGATTGTTTGGAATCCAAGGTACTACAACCTTAGATAGTGCTGGTGGATGTCTAGCATCAGAAACTTTGCCACCTACAAGTATTGCAACTCCATCATCCTCTGGCCAGAATATTGGCAATCCTGGGCAAATTGTATAACAGTTACCACATGCCATGCACTTGGTTTCATCAATTCTTACAGTCTTCTTCTTAACATCAATTGTAATAGCTCCAGTGGGACAACCTGCTGCTGTGGATGGTAACTCACATGTTCTTCTCACAACATCATCTAGAATCTTAGGTGGTTTTCTGTGTATACCTACCAATGATAAGTCTGATGCATGCACAGCTCCACACATGTTTCCACAGCAAGCCAGTGAAATTCTGCAGAGAGCAGGTAGTTTCATTTCCACGAAGTATTCATAAAGCTCGTCCATTATTGATTTAACTATTCCTGATGCATCAGTAGCAGGTGTGTGACAATGTATCCATCCCTGAGTGTGTATAACATTTGATAAAGCATAAACTCCTTTAGTAGCGTCCCAAGTTCCACCCAGTGGGAAGCCCAATTTTTTCATTTCCTCGACTAATGGGTCTATCTTTTTCTCATCAGTTAGAATGAATTCTATGTTATGTCTGCTTGTCCATCTTATATAACCATCAGCATACTTGTCTGCAATGTCACACAAGTCTCTGACTGTGTAGATACTTAGTAATCTTGGGCTACCAAATCTTACAACATATACTGTATCTCCAGTCTCTGATACTCTCTTTATTACTCCACATCTTACTACTTCATGATATTTCCATTTTCCATAGTTCTTTTCAACTACTGGTGGAAGCATTGGTTTTGGTGGGCCAAAATCAGTTTTCACCTTTTCCGCAGCCAAACGAATCACCTCCACTTTAACCTTTCAATTCTTCTTTACTCCAGAAGATGAATACATTCTCTCTTGGCTTCCATACCATTCTTGGATCTGCTTTAACTCCAATGACCTTTAAGAACTCTCTCATTCCCTTTCTCCAGATCAATTCACCAACTCTTTCTCTGTACTTGCCGTGCTCATCCCACCAGTCCCATATCTTTCTTAGCATTTCTTTAATTTCTGTGTACGGTTTCTTCATTTCTATGAATGGTATTACTACCCATCCAATTATTGCACCTTCTACGAATGGTGCTTTACCTCCTATAAGGATTGTTGCTCCTCTTTCCTTTCCTGGCTTTAATGCCTTTGGCATTTTGTTTATACAGTGCATGCATCTTACGCAATTCTTATTATCAATAGTCAGCTCTTTTCCATCCCATTTTACAGCGCCAGTAGGACATAAGTCAACCACTTCTTTTTCAATGTCAATTATCTTTGCGTATTCCCTTACAGCTTCTTGATCGATTTGTATTTCATCCTTCCATGTACCAATTATGGCAAAGTCTGCTCTAGCTTTGGCTGCAATACAGTCATTTGGACATCCTGCAAACTTTATCTTAAACTTATAAGGCCACATTGGTCTGTGCAATTCATCTTGAAATTCCATTGTGAAGTCATAGCATGCATCCAATGTGTCATACAATGCAAACTCACATAGCGCTGGTCCCATGCAGCAGCTTGGTGTTCTTAAATCAGATCCAGATCCTCCCAAGTCAAATGGTGGATCTAGATTAGCCAGAGCATTAAAGCATGGTTGTAAGTTTTCTGAGGTTGTACCTAGTAGAATTATATCACCTGTAGATCCATGGAAGTTTGTTAATCCACTTCCATATTTCTCCCAAACATCACATACCTGTCTTAAAGCCTTTGTTGAATAGAACCAACCTGCAGGCATGTTAATTCTCATTGTATGGAACGCTGCAGCGTTTGGGAATTCGTCTGCTAGGTCTGAATATCTCCCTATAACTCCTCCACCATAACCGACTACTGAAACAATTCCTCCATGCTTCCAATGTGTTACTTTATCTTTGTACGATCTCTCAAGTATCCCTAGCAAATCCTTAGCTGATGGTTTTTTCTCTGCAGCTCTTTTAATTTCTTTAATGAAGGATGGCCATGGCCCTTTTTCTAGCTCATCAAGAAGAGATTTTTCTTGCGCCAATTAGGCCACCTCCTACTTTTTTATTATTTACCATTATATATAAGTCTTTCGAACTTTGAAAGAAGCGAAACAATTTGCTCATGCACATTTTTTAAGTCTTTTTTCGAAAAGACAAAAAATTCAAGGGTAACTGTTAGTGTTAATTGTAATTTAAACCTGTTTTTTGGAAGCTTACACAAGTTTCTACTGAATGGGCTTGTTTTTTGCGTTTCCATCAGAAGTTAATAATTTTGTTTAAATTTCTTTTATCAGTGTACACGTATAGTCTTCATTAGGGATTAAAAAACCAGATAACTACAACTTTTAAAATTGCTCAAATTTAAAATAGATTTATTGCAGCTTATTTCTCAGCAATAAGTAAATTAAATAATTGATTGATGTAAATTACACAATTGCTAATTTTTTTCAAATTCTACCTATTCTGATTCTTCATTAAAGGTAACAACTATCAGTTTTCTAGAAAAAAGCATGTGAGTTCTACAAATCATGAAAATATAAAAATAAACTTTAACTGCAAATATTTGGCAGCATGTTATTTAATATTTATTCAAAATAATTCAAAAATTTGATGAAATTAAATTTGGCAAAATCTACAAAATCAGTTATCCATAACTCAGTTTTCATTAATACAACAAAGCACATTAAGAAACTAAGTTACTTTTTCATGCAAATTAGCCTTAGAGTGATACGAGTAAACAATACTGAACTTTGCTCAATTTAATGGAGTCAGTACTCGGATTCGCTAAATAAGAGCTTTTATCAAAAATAATAAAAACTTTAGTTTAATCTAAAATTACACTTGTACTCGTTCAATTATTTAGATACTTAGATTGTCATAGAATCTCGTAACTTGTATAGGTGAGAAGATGAAACTTCTACTGATTCACGCGGATTACATGGAGTACGAATTAAAAAAAAGAACCAAATTCGCCGAAGACTGCAATGAGAAAACTAAAAGGATTGAAGAAGTTCTCGTATGTTTTACAACTATAGAAAGAAATGATAATGTTTCTATAGTGGAGAGTGCAGCAAAGGAAATCTTGGACGTTGCAAAAAAACTTAACGTGGAAAGAATATTAATATACCCATATGCTCATCTATCAAAGAATCTTTCCGACCCAGAAACTGCAGTAAAACTATTAACTGAACTTGAAAATAAACTAAAAAATAAACTTTCCGTCTATAGGGCTCCTTTTGGTTGGTATAAATCGTTTAAACTTTCTTGTAAAGGACATCCGCTTAGTGAACTTTCTAGAGAGATAAGAGCAGAAAAAGAGTATGAAACCATCGAAGAAAAGGAAATCACCAAAGCTTTAGAGGCTGAAGAAAAAGTTAAAAGTTATTGGTATATTCTGACACCAAACAAAGAATTAATTGAGATCGATAAATTTGATTTTTCAAATCATGAAAATCTAAAAAAATTTGCAAAATACGAAATGGAGAAAAGAAGAGCTGTAGATAAAATTCCACCTCATGTTCAGCTAATGAAAAGATTAGAAATAGCCGATTATGAAGAATCCACCGATCCTGGACATATGCGTTATTATCCAAAAGGAAGATTAATAAAAAGTCTTTTGGAGAGCTTTGTTACAGAGAAGTGTATAGAGTATGGTGCAATGGAAGTAGAAACTCCTATTATGTATGATAGAGCTCATCCTGCCTTAAGAGATTATCTAGAAAGATTTCCAGCCAGACAATACATTATAAAAGGAGATAAGAGAGAATTTTTCTTAAGATTTGCTGCCTGCTTTGGCCAATTTCTTATGAGCGAGAAGGCTGTTATCACATACAAAAACTTACCAATGAGGTTATATGAGCTCACTAGATATTCTTTTAGAAAAGAAAAAAGAGGAGAACTTGTTGGATTAAGAAGATTAAGAGCATTTACAATGCCCGATATGCATACATTTACAAAAAATATGGAAGAAGCTAAGCAGGAGTTTATCAATCAGTATAAACTTAGCATAGAGATTTTAAAAGAGATTGGTCTTAATCCAGATGATTACGAAGTTGCTGTGAGAGTTACTAAGGATTTCTATGAAGAGAATAAAGATTTTATATTTTCTATAGTGGATATTCTAAAAAAGCCAATACTGGTTGAAATGTGGGACAGAAGGTTCTTTTACTTTGTTCTAAAATTTGAATTTAACTTTATCGATGCTCTGGATAAGGCGTCAGCTTTATCAACAGTTCAAATTGATGTAGAGAATGCAAAAAGATACAATATATTCTATATCGATGAAAATGGTGAAAAAAAGCATCCAATCATTTTACACTGTTCAGCTAGTGGAGCAATTGAGAGATGCATTTATGCTTTGCTGGAAAAAGCCTACCTTGATACAAAAAAAGGAAAGTTACCGATGTTACCAGTTTGGCTTTCGCCAATTCAAGTTAGAATTATACCAGTTTCCGATAGATATCTTGAGTATGCTATAAAAGTTGCAAAAATTATTCAGGAAAACAAAATAAGAGTTGACGTTGATGATAGAGACGAGACTCTTGCAAAAAAGATTAGAGATGCTTCTACTGAATGGATACCATATATATCTGTTATTGGCGAAGAAGAAGTAAGAAACAACTACCTTACTGTTACTATTAGGTCTGAGTCAGATCAAAGGCAGCAAAAAAGAGTGAAAATGAGAGTTAATGATTTAATTGAAAGAATTAAAAAAGAGTGTAAGGATAAACCCTACAAACCATTACCATTGCCATTTCTACTTTCGGCTCGTCCATCATTTAGGTGATGCCCCCTCGCTATCGCAAAGGAGCTTCCACCGAAATCCATTAGGGGAGGTTGGAGGGTGTGTAGCACAAAGCTACGCTCCCCTTCGAGCTGGATCACCGCAGCCT